>NZ_JACLQK010000007.1:0-121008 GCF_016648645.1 Streptococcus sp. 22.1
AAAAGGACTCAGTCCTGTACAATACAGAACTAAATCCTTTGCTTAAATTATTTGTCTAACTTTTTGGGGTCAGAACACTTGTAGCCTCTTTTTATTTTCAGTTCAGATATGTGCAGTCTGAAAAATTAAATGATAGAATGGCAATAGATAGGAGGATACAGAAATGTTAAACTATGATTTGATTGTTATCGGTTTCGGTAAAGCCGGTAAAACTCTGGCTGCTAAGATGAATGCAGCTGGTAAGAAAGTTGCTGTCATCGAGCGCAGTAAAGCCATGTATGGTGGTACTTGCATTAATATTGCGTGTATCCCAACCAAGACTATGATTGTTGCGGCTGAGAAGGGCTGGTCATTTGACGACACCATGAAGGAACGTGGTGCAGTGACTGGTCGTCTTAATGCTAAGAATTATAAAATGTTGGCAGACAATGGCGTTGATGTCATTGATGCAGAGGCACATTTTGTGTCAAATAAGGTTATTGAAGTAGTGGCTGGTGATGACCGCCAAGAGCTTACAGCTGAGACTATTGTTATCAATACTGGTGCTGTATCTAATGTCTTGCCTATTCCTGGCTTGACAACAACTGAGCATGTCTACGATTCAACTGGTATTCAAACCCTTGAAGCCTTGCCAAAACGTCTGGGTGTCCTAGGTGGTGGTAATATCGGTCTTGAATTTGCTGGCCTTTTTAACCGTTTGGGAAGCCAAGTGACTGTCTTGGATGCTGCGACTAGCTTCTTGCCACGTGTGGAGCCATCTATTGCTAAGTTGGCCAAGGAATACATGGAAGAGGACGGCATTGTCTTTGAGCAAGGTGTTAAAACTTCTGAAGTTAAGAATGACGGTGATGAAGTTGTCGTTGTTACTGACAAAGGTGAGTTTCGTTTTGATGCTCTCCTCTATGCGACAGGACGCAAGCCTAATATCGAACCCCTTCACTTGGAAAATACAGATATTGCCTTGACAGAACGTGGCGGTATTCAGGTTAATAAGCATTTAGAAACAAGTGTTCCTGGTGTCTTTGCGGTGGGTGATGTTAATGGTGGTCTCCAATTCACTTACATTTCACTAGATGATTTCCGTATTGTCTTTAATTACTTGACAGGGGATGGTAGCTATAACCTTGAAACACGTGGAGCAGTTCCAACTGCCATGTTCCTCAACCCACCTTTGGCACAAGTTGGTCTTACTGAAGATCAAGCCAGAGCAGCAGGTGGACCAGTTGCTGTCAAGGAACTTCCAGTTGCTGGCATGCCTCGTGGTCATGTTAATGGCGATTTGCGTGGTGCCTTCAAAGCTGTGGTAAATCCTGAAACTAAGGAAATTTTGGGAGTGACCCTCTTTGGTCAAGAATCTCATGAAATTATCAATCTAATTACCCTAGCTATGAATCATCACATTCCATATACAGATTTGGCTAAACAAATCTTTACTCACCCAACTATGGCTGAGAACCTAAATGATTTGTTTGCGATTTAACATGAAAAGAGCCGAGAGGCTCTTTTTTTATGTAGAAGAAAAATTTTTTAAGACTTTCCTTAGGTGGGTCGTCAGCGACCTTCTTAGAAGCTCTATGACTAATTTTTGAAACTATTAAGTTTCAGAAACTTTTCTCACAGCGGAAAGTCTTGTAAAAAGTAAATCTCAAATCATAGTTTAATCTATTCGATAAATTCTATAGAAATGTTTGGCCATATTGTATTCCAATTTTTCTTTTTTACTCTCTCGTTATAGACCGTTTGTCGTTCTTTATCTGAAAAGTAATGTGGTGTGGGAGAGACTCTGAAGTTAACTAAATCGTCTATTCCAAAGGGAATAAAAACCTCTAGTTCCTGATTGTCATTTAGTCTAGCGGCTATGGCAGTACATTTTTCGGGAAATTTTAAAACAGCATCGGTAGAGCTGTCATACTTTTCAGTATTAGGGCTATGTATATTCATATAATACTGATTTTTTATTTCCCAATTGTATTTAGGATACCTTCTCTTTATTTGATTTTCTATTTCAACAGTTTGTTCATATGATATATTTTTATCAAAGAAAATGACATCGATATCTGAGAAATTGATATTTGAAGATGTATTTCCGGTACTTAAGTAGTCCCAAATATAATTGCGTATAGTTCCAGCACAAAGCCAACAGTCATTTAGTTGGAAAGAGTGGATAATCTTTAATAGTGCCATTAGTTCGGAGCTCTGTTTAATTAGTTTTTCGACATTAATCATTTTAAAACCTCATTGGTATTGTACTAGTTTAAGATAGAAATATCAAAATAAGATTGTATCTCTAATGTAAAGCGACACTCTAGGTTAGATGTCGCTTTTTTTGCGCTTTGATGATAAGATAGAAGTGCTATAAGAAAATTCTTTAGATTGGTACTCTTTGTCTCCTTTGAATCCATGATTGACCTTGAGTCACCACTAGAATCTGTATGAAAAATCTAGAAAGACACTCGCCTGCAAATTCGTCTGTGAGTGTGTGTAATTTATGACTAAGAAAGTAGGAGTGGGCAAAGCTCACAGTAAGATTATTTTGATGGGGGAGCACTCGGTCGTTTATGGTCATCCTGCCCTTGCCCTCCCTCTTAAGGATATTGAGGTTGTCTGTCAGATTCAGGCGGCTGAAACTCCTTTGACGCTCAAGGCTCAAGATCCCTTGACGACAGCGATTTTTTCAGCGCTTAATTATCTGGAAATCAAGAATCAGCCTATCAGCTATGCTATTAAGTCTAGTGTCCCTGAAAAGCGTGGCATGGGTTCGTCTGCGGCTGTAGCCATTGCGGCAATTCGAGCGGTCTTTGATTATTTTGATCAGGAGCTTAGCCAGGAGACCTTGGAAATGCTAGTCCATCAGGCGGAGACCATTGCCCATAGTAAACCTAGTGGTTTAGATGCAAAGACCTGCTTGAGTGACAAAGCTATTAGCTTTACGCGTAATATCGGTTTCAAGGAAATCGAGGTCAATTTAGGTGCCTATCTGGTCATTGCTGATACGGGTATCCATGGAAATACCCGTGAGGCCGTGGAAAAGGTTGAGGCTATTGGTTTAGATGCCTTGTCAGATCTCAACCAACTGGGCGAATTAAGTCAGAAGGCAGAACGTGCCCTCAAAGCCAAGGATCAAAAGCTTCTTGGTCAGCTCATGTCTCAAGCCCATAATCACCTTAAATCTTTAGGGGTGTCTTGTGATTTGTCGGATCTTCTAGTAGCAACTGCTCTGGAGCATGGTGCACTGGGAGCCAAGATGTCAGGTGGAGGATTGGGTGGTTGCATTATTGCCCTAACAAGTACTAAAGACCAAGCCCGAACGATTGCTAAAAAACTTCAAGAAAAAGGAGCCGTAAACACGTGGATAGAAAGCCTGTAAGCGTCAAATCGTACGCAAATATTGCTATTGTCAAATACTGGGGTAAGGCGGATGCGGAGCGTATGATTCCTTCAACCAGTAGTATCTCACTGACTTTGGAAAATATGTATACGGAAACCAAGTTATCTTTTCTGCCTGATGATGCGACTGGTGATGTCATGTATATCGATGATGAGCTCCAAGGGGAAAAAGAAACAACCAAGGCCAGCAAGGTTTTAGATCTCTTCCGTACTAATCCAAACCAACATGTCAAGATTGAAACTTGGAACAACATGCCAACAGCGGCGGGTCTATCCTCAAGTTCCTCAGGGCTTTCTGCCCTAGTTAAAGCAGCTAACGAGCTCTTCCAAGTCGGAAAAACGCAGTCTGAATTAGCTCAAATTGCCAAGTTTGCTTCAGGCTCATCATCACGGTCCTTCTTTGGACCATTGGCAGCTTGGGACAAGGATAGTGGTGATGTTTACCAAGTGGAAACAGATCTCAAATTGGCTATGATTATGCTGGTTTTGACAGATCAAAAGAAACCCGTATCAAGTCGTGATGGTATGAAATTGTGTACCGAAACATCGACCTCCTTTCCTGAGTGGGTTAAACAGTCTGAGCAGGATTACAAGGATATGTTGACCTATCTCAAAGCAAATGATTTCGAAGCGGTCGGTGAGCTTACAGAAGCCAATGCCCTTCGTATGCACCAAACCACAAGTACGGCTAACCCTCCATTTTCATATCTAACGGAAGCCTCTTATCAGGCTATGGACAAGGTTAAGGCCCTCCGTGCCTCTGGTGAGCAGTGTTACTTTACTATGGATGCAGGACCAAATGTTAAGGTGCTCTGTCTGGAAGAAGACCTAGACCGCCTAGCAGACCACTTCCGTAAGGACTATCAGGTCATTGTTTCACGTACCAAGGAGTTGCCAGATGCCTAAGCAGTCGGTCAATCAGGTCACAGTAAAAACAGGTGGGAAACTCTACATTGCTGGAGAATACTCAGTCTTAACACCTGGGCAGACAGCCCTAATCCAATTTATTCCCATTTTCATGTCAGCAGAGGTCAAGGAAGTACAAACTACCCAGTTGTCCTCAGACATGTTTGACTATAGTGTTGGTCGTGAGCCAGACGCAAATTACGCCCTCATTCAAGAGGCTTTGAATACTTTTGAGGCCTTTTGTGGTGAGAAGTTACCCGCTCTGGACCTTTCCATCACTGGAAAGTTGGAACGAGATGGGGTTAAATTTGGTATCGGTTCTTCGGGTTCTGTTGTGGTATTGACCCTCAAGGCCTTGGCAGCAGCCCTTCAGAAAGACTTATCCAAAGACATTCTCTTTAAATTAGCTAGCTACACTCTCCTCAAGCAGGGAGATAATGGTTCTATGGGAGATTTAGCTTGTATCGTATACGAGGATTTGATTTCCTATCGTTCCTTTGACCGTGAAAAAATAGCAGAGCTTATAGACCAAATAACTCTAACAGAGCTTTTGGAAAAAGACTGGGGCTATCGTATCAGTCCTGTAGTGCCAGTTCTCAAAGCTCACTTTTTGGTGGGGTGGACCAAGCAAGCTGCTATTTCAAAAGACATGGTTAAAATGGCCAAATCTCGCATATCAAGCAAGTATTTAAGTGAAACAGAAGTTGCTGTCCAAGATGCCCTCAAGGCACTGGAAACAGGAAATAAGAATTTACTTAAGAGCAGCCTTCAAACTGTCAGTGACCAGTTGGAATCACTTAGTCCAGATATTTATGTGGCCAAGCTGAAAAAACTCAAAGAAGCAGAGCAAGGACTCGATGCTATCGCTAAGTCTTCTGGAGCAGGTGGTGGCGACTGTGGTATCGCCTTTGCCTTTGACGAAGCTAGCCGAGATAGCCTAGTTGATCGCTGGCAGCAGGAAGGTATAGAGCTTTTGTATGAGGTTTAGGGGTCAGCTAAGTAGACATTATCACGCAAGAAAGTAAAGAAATAACCTATGACAAATCGTAAAGACGATCACATCCGTTATGCCCTTAAGTACCAGTCGCCCTACAATAGTTTTGACGATATGGAACTTATCCACAAGTCTCTACCGACTTATGATTTAGATCAGATTGACTTGTCCACACATTTTGCTGGACGAGATAGGGACTTTCCTTTTTATATCAATGCCATGACAGGTGGTTCTGCCAAGGGTGGGGCTGTCAATCGAAAACTAGCTGAGGTGGCCAGCCGCACAGGTATTCTCATGGTGACGGGTTCCTACAGTGCTGCTCTAAAGGGAGAAGAACCAGAATCCTTTGACTATCGCCAAGAGTTTCCAGACTTAGACCTAGCGACTAATATCGGTGTGGATAAGTCTGTGGACCTAGGGATTAAGACGGTGGAAGCGATGAATCCAGTCTTTTTACAGCTCCATGTTAACCTTATGCAGGAGCTTCTCATGCCTGAGGGAGAGCGTATTTTCCACACTTGGAAGGAAAATGTGGCGGCTTATGCACAGAAAATAGAGGTTCCTCTTGTACTCAAGGAGGTCGGCTTTGGTATGGATGTGGAAACCATTCGTTATGCCATGTCTCAAGGCATTAAGACTGTGGATATCTCAGGTCGTGGTGGGACTAGCTTCGCCTATATTGAAAATAGTCGAGGTGGCAACCGAGATTACCTCAATGACTGGGGACAAAGCACCGTTCAGACCCTCTTGCAAGCCCAAGACCTTCGTGATAATGTGGAAATCCTAGCCTCTGGTGGCGTGCGGAACCCACTTGATATGGTCAAATGTCTGGTTCTAGGAGCAAAAGGTGTAGGCCTCTCACGAACTGTCCTTGAATTGGTGGAACGTTACCCTGTGGATAAGGTTGTGTCTATCGTTAATGGCTGGAAGGATGACCTTCGTCTTATCATGTGTGCCCTTGATTGTCGAACTGTTGATGAGCTCAAGTCTGTGGATTACATCTTACATGGTAAGCTACAAGGGATTTATATCAAGCAAAGAAAGTAGGAAAGAGCCAAGTGCTCTTTTTTAATTTTTAAAGATGGTAAAACAATTTCTCTAGGCGATGATATTATGGAGACATCATTTTAACACCGGTCAAGGATAAATAATGACATTCTTGATTTGACTTGTTTCTAGCGAGCAAAGCGAGCACTTAACGAGACTTTCCGCTGTGAGAAAAGTTCTAGAAATACAAGTATTTCTAGAACTCGGAATTTTTGAGAGTAAAACAGTTTGGGGAACTGTTTTAGCCTGAGCCTAGAAATTAAAAAGTGAAGGGGCTCAAAAATTAGTCATGGAGCTTCGAAGAAGTTCGCTGACGTCCGCACTCACTTAAGGAAAGTCTAAAAAAATCCATTTTACAAAAGAATATCTTACAAAAAAGAGCGGAAGCTCTTTTTTTATTACCCACTCAAGCAAAAAGTAACTTTTCCCCTTGACAAGTTACCGCCTTAGGAGTATTATTTTCAGTGAAATACGGTAGGTGAGGCTACCACAAGGATACGGATGACTACCGCAAAGCAGTGGAGACACTACTCGTTGGTCAACAGTCCTGATTGCCAAGGTCAAGACTAAGCTCATTTCATCGCCTTGCGGAGCTAAAGCTTGAACGGTCCATTTTTTGACAGAATCTATTAAAAAATCAACCTCGAGTTTATAGAGTCTTACCTGTATATGGGTAGGACTCTTTTCTTTTGTCTGAGGTCCACCCACTATGTAAAAAAATGAAAGGAGAAACCTATGAGACTAATCGACGATCACCCCGAACCGCACCTAACCAGTCAATCGCTGATTAGTGTCTTAGGGACTCCATAAGTGATTGGCTCCTGATTAAATAAGGAGATTCCAATGTCAACAAATAAAGAAAGACTTATTGCTGCTCTTCAAGAGCCACTTGAAACAACCCTTACTCGCTACAAGACTCATTTGGATGGCTTGAAGGAAGACCAAGTAGAAGAAAACCGTGACCTTTATGGGGAAAATGTCATAACCAAAGGACAAGAGGATTCTATCATTAAAAAGATTTATGAATCTATCATCAATCCCTTTACTGTTATTCTCTTAGTCATTGCTCTGGTTTCCTTTATCACCAATGTCTGGCTTGCTAAACCGGGTGAAGAAGACCCAACGACTTCTATCATCATTGTCACTCTAGTTTTGATATCTGGTGGTATCCGTTTTATTCAAGAACTTCGTAGCGACAAGGCTGCCAGTAATTTGTCTCGCATGATTGTCAATACAGCAACAGTACTTCGAGATGGCAGTGAGCAAGAAATCCCAATTGATAAAATTGTGGTTGGAGATGTGGTCAAACTAAGTGCGGGAGATATGATTCCGGCTGATGTGGTCTTACTAGATTCTCGTGATTTCTTTGTTCAACAGTCTGGCTTGACAGGTGAAAGCGATGCTGTGGAAAAAGCTTGTCTGGCTAAAGCAGATGGTCAAAATCTAGAGAGCCTGCTTGAAAGTGAGAGCCTTGCTTTCATGGGAACTAATGTTATCTCTGGTCGTGCAACAGCCTTGGTTTTAGTTGTTGGTGATGAAACCATGATGGGAGCAATTGAGCAGACCATCAATACTTATGACGAACCAACTTCATTTGAACGTGAGATGAATTCCATTTCTTGGCTCTTGATTCGACTCATGTTGGTTATGGTTCCTGTTGTTTTTGTGATTAACGGTTTAACAGATGGGGACTGGCTTGAAGCCGGCGTCTTTGCCCTTAGTGTGGGAGTCGGTTTGACCCCAGAAATGTTGCCGATGATTATCACAGCCAGTCTTGCCAAGGGTTCTATCATTATGGCCAAGGAAAAGGTGGTCATCAAAAAACTTAATGCTATTCAAGACCTAGGGGCTATCGACATCCTTTGTACGGATAAGACAGGAACCCTGACTCAGGATGAAATCGTTCTTGAGTACCCTCTTGATATCCATGGTGACCTTGACCTATCAGTACTTCGGAGAGCCTATCTTAATTCTTATTTCCAAACTGGCTTAAAAAATCTTATGGACCGTGCCATTATTAGCCGAACTGAAAGAGAAGCTAAGAAACATGACATCGTTCGTGACCTTGACCAGACCTTCCACAAGATTGATGAGCTACCTTTTGATTTTGAACGTCGTCGCATGAGTGTCATTGTTCAAGACACTGATGGATTTGTTAGCATGGTGACAAAAGGTGCCCTTGAAGAAATGCTCTCTGTTTCTAACTATGTGGAATACAAGGGAGACATTATCCCATTGACTGACGATGTTCGTGAGGAAGTCCTTGCGGAAGTTGCACAGTTGAATGAACAAGGTTTGCGTGTTCTCGGTGTTAGCTACAAATCACAGCTTAATGAAAATGACGTCTTTAGTGTCGAAGATGAAAGTGATATGATTTTGACAGGATATCTTGCCTTCCTTGACCCACCAAAACCATCAGCAGCACCTGCTATCAAGGCTTTGGCGGAATATGGTGTGACCACAAAAATTTTGACTGGAGACAATGATAAGGTGACACAGGCTGTCTGTGAAAAAGTTGGTCTAGATGTGACGCACATTCTACTTGGAAGTGATCTTGATACCATGTCAAATCAAGATTTGGCTAAGGCTGTGGAAACGACAACAGTCTTTGCTAAGTTATCCCCAGACCAAAAGGCACGAATTATCCTAAGCCTTAAGGAAAATGGGCATAAGGTAGGCTATATGGGTGATGGTATCAACGATGCCCCATCCATGAAGGTGTCAGATGTGGGGATTTCTGTGGATACAGCTGTTGATATCGCCAAAGAAACTGCAGATGTTATCTTGCTTGATAAGGATTTAATGGTCTTGGAAAAAGGTTTGGTTGAAGGACGGAAGGTCTATGCTAATATGACCAAATATATCAAGATGACCGTTTCTTCAAATTTCGGGAATATCTTTTCTCTCCTCTTTGCCAGCATTTTCTTACCATTCCTACCAATGGCACCTGTGCATTTGATTGTCCTAAATCTTGTCTATGATATCTCTTGTATCGCCCTTCCATTTGACAATGTGGACAAGGAATTTCTTAAAGAGCCACATATCTGGGAAGCCAAATCAATCATGCGTTTCATGGCTTGGATAGGACCTATTTCGTCCGTATTTGATATTTTGACATATATCTTGCTCTATTTCATCATTGTGCCAATGATTTTGGGGCATGGCTATGTTCATGGTTCACCAGAAGCAGCAGCCTTTATCATTATTTTCCAAACAGGTTGGTTTATCGAATCTATGTGGTCTCAAACCATGGTTATCCACATGTTACGTTCACCAAAACTACCATTTATTCAAAGTCACCCAGCACTATCAGTTGTTGTGACAACCTTATTTGCTGCTTTCTTTGTGACTTCTCTTCCATACAGTCCATTGGCTAGTCTCTTAAAACTCAGCCATCTAAACGGTCTCTATTTCATTCTCTTGTTTATCATCATTACTTTGTATATGCTTAGTGTTACCTTTGTGAAGCATATCTATATTAAGAAATACAAAGAATGGTTATAGGATAACTATTCTTAGAAAAAGAGCATAAGCTCTTTTTTCATTACCTTTCATTCTGCCAAAACCTTTTCATTTATGGTATAATAGGGCGATTATAGATAATCAGAGGCCCTAAAAAACGTCTGTTATGAGGACATCTTTTCTAAGAAATGAGAGACTATGTTTTCAAGGCCCCTTTCTTTCGTAGGCTATCCCAGTGGGAGGTTGAGGTCCTGAGATTTGGGGCTCAAGGCTAAGACCGCCTCGAAGGAAACCATCACAAATAAATCTTAAGAAGGAAAAAGAAAATGAGTAATTACGCTATTATCCTTGCTGCGGGTAAAGGAACTCGCATGAAATCAGATCTTCCAAAAGTATTGCACAAGGTTTCAGGCATCACTATGCTTGAGCATGTCTTCCGTGCAGTTTCAGCCATTGATCCAGCTAAGAACGTTACTGTTATTGGTCACAAGGCTGAACTTGTTCGTGAGGTTTTGGATGGTCAATCTGCCTTCACTATGCAAACTGAGCAGTTGGGGACTGGTCACGCAGTAATGATGGCTGAAGATGAGTTGGCTGGACTTGAAGGTCAAACGCTTGTTATTGCTGGTGACACGCCTTTGATTACTGGTGAAAGCCTTAAAAACCTTATTGATTTCCACGTTAATCACAAAAATGTTGCCACTATCTTGACTGCAACTGCGGACAATCCATTTGGTTATGGTCGCATCATCCGTAACGAAAATGGCGAAGTGACTAAGATTGTTGAGCAAAAAGATGCCAACGAGTTTGAACAACAAGTCAAAGAAATCAATACAGGGACTTACGTTTTTGACAATAAACGTCTTTTTGAAGCACTTAAAAACATCAACACTAACAACGCTCAAGGGGAATACTATTTGACTGATGTTATTTCTATTTTCCGTGAGAATGGTGAAAAAGTAGGTGCCTTTACTCTTCGTGACTTCGAAGAAAGCCTTGGGGTTAATGACCGTGTTGCCCTAGCTACAGCAGAAGATGTTATGCGTCGTCGTATCAACAAGGCTCACATGGTCAACGGTGTTACTTTCCAAAATCCAAACGCTACTTATATCGACGTGGATGTGGAAATTGAGCCAGATGTTGTCATTGAAGCTAATGTGACA
Organism: Streptococcus sp. 22.1; assembly: GCF_016648645.1. NCBI lineage: Bacteria > Bacillati > Bacillota > Bacilli > Lactobacillales > Streptococcaceae > Streptococcus > Streptococcus sp. 22.1. The sequence continues at coordinate 10,960 of NZ_JACLQK010000007.1, forward strand.
CTTAAAGGACAAACTAAGATTGGTGCAGAGTCAGTGCTTACTAATGGTACTTATATTGTTGATTCAACTATCGGTGCCAAAACGGTTATCACTAACTCTATGATTGAGCACTCAGTGGTTGAAGAGGGCGTTACCGTTGGTCCATTTGCCCATGTTCGTCCAGATTCAACCCTCAAAAAAGATGTTCATATCGGTAACTTTGTTGAGGTTAAGGGTTCTACTATCGGTGAAAATACCAAAGCTGGTCACTTGACCTACATTGGTAATGCGGAAGTTGGTTCTGACGTTAACTTTGGTGCTGGAACCATTACCGTTAACTATGATGGCCAACACAAGTTCAAGACACAAATTGCTAACAACGTCTTTATCGGAAGCAATTCAACCTTGATTGCACCGCTTGAAATTGGGGCTAACGCTCTTACAGCGGCTGGTTCAACCATCACAGATGATGTTCCAGCTGACAGCGTAGCCATTGGACGTGGCCGTCAGGTCAATAAAGAAGGCTATGCCATTAAGAAACCTCACCACCCAAGCCAACAAAAGTAGGCTTAAGGCTATCTGAGCTTGGTTGTTCTTATAAAACCAGCTTAGAATGAGGTCAGAAGTAAAAGGAGTCAATTCATGGAGTTTGAAGAAAAAACACTTAAACGTGAGTCAAAATTTAAGGGACATATTTTTGAAGTTGCAGTAGACGAAGTCCTCTTGCCAGACGGAAAGACAGCTGGTCGTGAACTCATCTTCCACAAGGGAGCAGTAGCTGTTTTAGCGGTTACCCCAGAAGGGAAAATCATTATCGTCAAGCAATACCGTAAGGCTATTGAGGCGGTTTCCTACGAGATTCCTGCGGGTAAACTGGAAGTCGGTGAAGCTGGCGATGAAATGGCTGCAGCAGCGCGTGAACTTGAAGAGGAGACTCAGTATAAGGGTGATCTCGAATTGATTCATGAGTTTTACACAGCCATTGGTTTCTGTAATGAAAAAATCAAGCTCTATGTGGCGACCAATCTTAAACCTGTGGAAAATCCACGTCCACTTGATGATGATGAGTTCCTTGAACTCTATGAATTGACTTATGAAGAGTGTATGGAACTTGTAGCGTCAGGGGCTATCCAGGATGCCAAAACTATCATCGCACTCCAATACTATGCACTTCATTTCGGAGGAAAATAAGCTATGGGAAAACCACTTTTGACCGAAGATATCATTGAGCAGGCCAAGCGTGGGGAAATCGATTTAGAGGAACATCCTTATTATGAGGACTATGATCAAGAGTTCTACGATGAGGATTATGAGGCTGATTACCAGCCTTCTGCCTACAAGAGCCGTCGAATTGAGAATGCTAAACGCAATCAATTTCAACACAAGCTTAATCGCATCCTCTTTTGGGTTGTGGTCCTCTTGATTATTCTCTTCATTGCTGTCTTTTATTTCTAAAAAGTCTATGAGTCAGATAGCCCTAGCTACTTATTCAGGAAAGATTACAAGCTGAAAAGGAACTATATGAAAATCGGAATTATCGCTGCCATGGAGCAGGAGTTAGTGCTTCTAGTGGAGCAATTGGAAAATAAGGTTGAAGAAACTGTTCTTGGCAATACCTACTACACAGGACGCTTAGGAAAACATGATGTTGTTTTGGTGCAATCAGGTGTTGGTAAGGTTATGTCAGCCATGTCTGTGGCTGTCTTGGCAGACCATTTTGGCGTTGATGCCCTCATTAACACTGGTTCTGCTGGAGCAGTAGCACCTGGACTTAAAATTGGAGATGTGGTTGTGGCGTCAAAATTAGCCTATCACGATGTTGATTTGACAGCCTTTGGCTATGATTATGGGCAAATGTCTATGCAGCCACTTTACTTTGAAAGTGACTCTACCTTCGTAGAGACTTTCGAAAAGGTCTTGGCTCAGGCTTCCATTGATTCTAAGATTGGGCTTATCGCTACGGGTGATAGCTTCATTGCGGGTCAAGACAAGATTGATGCTATTAAGGGGCATTTTCCAGAAGTCTTGGCTGTAGAGATGGAGGGAGCAGCTATTGCTCAAGCCGCACACAGTGTCAAAAAGCCTTTCATCGTTGTACGTGCCATGAGTGATACAGCTGCTCATGATGCTAACATTACCTTTGATGAATTCATTATTCAGGCGGGAAAACAATCAGCTGCTATCTTGGTTGAGTTTCTCAAAGAACTTGCCTAAAATACATTAAATGAGTGCTTATGCTCATTTTCTTAATTAATTTAAAGACGACTGCTATTCATTTAAGAATGGCAGTTTTTTTCTGCTTTTAGATAAGAAAACCTTCTCATTTTTTAAAGAAAAAATCTGAATTTTAGCATTTTTCAGACGGAAATTTAATTAAAATTATGTCAATAAAATGAGAAAGAAAAACAATATTAAAAGAGAGACTCCGATAGAAAGCTTATAATATAAGGGTTTGAAAATTTCACTATCTATTGATATCTTAGAAAGCTTTACAAAACCTCCAAAGGGGTAAATAATTATCTTGCAAAGTTCTGAAAATAGTGTATAATTCAGAATGAAAAGGGTTACAAAAATGTTAAGATTTGTAAAAATGGGAGGATAGAATCATGAATAACCGATTCGGTGATTCGAGGCAGCGTTTCTCCATCCGTAAGTTTACGGTGGGCGTTGCGTCGGTCTTACTTTCGTCTGCAGTTTTTGGCGTTAGTACCGCTAAAGCAGAGCAGGCTGAAGAACCTACAGGGCAGCCAGCTACGAGTGTACTTGAAGAAGCTAATGTGTCTGATGATGGGGGTCAAAGGGCAAACACTAGCTCATCAAGCCAGGAAGTGACAGCTGAACCTACCGTTCAAGCAGAAAGTACCAGTGCTATCTCAGTGACTGCTGTTTCTAGTGAAGTTACGCTTCAAGAGCAAACGGTTGCAAGCTCTGAACAAAAGAGTACATCACAAGATAAGACTAGTGAGGGGCTCAGTGAGAAGCCAGTTACAGTCAATGAAACACGAGAAGCTAGCGCTAGCGACCTCGCTGCAGCAAACAATACGAGTTCCGCTTCGTCAGATAATTTCGGACTTAAGGTTACCAACCTAAGTCGCCCGATTCCAGCGGATGTCAAGGTGACAAAGACAGGAACTGAAATCACTGTTCAAAATCCTGATGTGGAAATGGAATTTCCGAACGGAAATAGTAAGTACGCTACTAGCAAGGTTGTCTACCACAATATTCCTTTCCCTGATGATATGACCATCAATGAAGGGGATCAGGTCATTTTTAATTTGCCTGAGCAGTTGCGATTCCGTACTAGCTACGATATCAATGTCTATAATCCAGACAATCAAATTGTAGGTCTGGCTCAAATTGATCCTGAGAAGAATCGTGTCACTACGACCTTTAATAACTATTTCCAAACACATCCTAACAATAAGCTCATGAGTTTGGAGTTGGATACCCTTTATTCTGAAGAAGTAGATGAAGGGGAACATCTTACTCTTGATTTTGAGGGACGTATCATTCATGTTTCAGTGGGTAAAGTGCAGTCACCTCCTCCAGGTCAAGAGGTTATTTCTAAGTGGGGTAGTCAAGACAAGCATGATCCAACTATCCTAAATTGGCAGATGCGTCTTAATTACTCACGACGTCTCCTTAACAACTTGAAACTGGTTGATACTTGGTCTGACAATCAAAGATTTGTGGACGGTTCTTTGCAACTTCGCTACATTGATTCGGCAGATCCTTGGATTGACAAGGGTTCAGCTATGGATTTGATTAAGAGTTTCTCTTATGATGATAGCCATTTTGAGCTTAAACTCAATCAGTTGGACCGCATGGTTTATGTTTGGTATCAAACCCGTTTGACACAACCTGTTGAAGAATCAGCTAACCCTGTCAACCGTATTAAACTTCATGCTGATGTTGTTTCCGATTCTTACAAGTCAACTATTCGCTTGGTTGGTGGCCGAGGAGATGCCATCGGAGATAACCTCGCTCATTTCAATCTTGAGCTTGAGAAGGACTTGACGGGTAGAGACCTTAAGGATAAAGAATTTACATTTAAATTAGTTGATGTGACTGATAGTGCCAATCCTGTTGACTTAGGGGAAACCACTAATGATGGCAAGGGTAAAATCGTCTTTTCAGATCTCTCACTCAGTAAGCCAGGTATCTATCATTATCGTGTGACAGAGGTTCCAGGTAATGACGAAGATGTGGTCTATGACAAACTAGAGGCCAATATCACCATTCAGGTTGTTCGTGAAACTGTGGACAATCAAGTCAAATTAGTTGCCAAGGTTGCCTATCCAGAAGACATTATCTTTAACAATAAATTGGTAACACCAGCCAAGGCCAAAATTGCATTTGGTAAGGAATTGACCAAGGCAGGCGTTAAACAAGATCTAAAAGCAGATCAATTCCAATTTGTTCTCAAAGACCGTTTTGGAAAAGTCCTTGAAACTGTTGGCAATACAGCTGATGGTCAGGTTGCCTTTAGTGAGTTAACCTTTAACAAGGTAGGTACTTACAACTACACTGTTGAAGAGCTTACAGGTAAGGATGATTCAATTGTTTATGACAGCATGAAAGCTGCTGTTTCTATCACGGTAACACGTGATGGCGACGCCCTTGTTTCAACCGTGGTTAATCCTAAAGACACTATCTTTAACAATAAGTTTGTGACTCCAGCTAAAGCCGCTATTCAGTTCAGTAAGGAATTGACTAAGGCAGGTGTCAACCAAACTTTGACTGCTAATGAGTTCCAATTTGTTCTCAAAGATAGTGCCGGTCATATTGTCGAAACAGTTGGTAATACAGCTGATGGTCGTGTTGCCTTTAGTGAACTTCACTTTGATAAGGCAGGAACTTACACTTATACTGTTGAAGAAGTTAAGGGAACTAACGAAGATATCATCTATGATGGTATGAAAGCGACTGTCTGGATTACAGTGACACGAGATGGTGATGCTTTGGTATCAACAGTCGCTAATCCAAAAGATACTGTTTTCAATAACTATGTGAAAGACGTGCAACCAGCTAAGGCCAAATTCGAATTGACCAAGGTTCTTACAGGTCGCAACCTCAAAGATGGTGAGTTCAGTTTCGTCCTCAAGGACGACAAGGGTAATGTTATCCAAACAGTGACCAATAATGCACAAGGAAACATTAGTTTTGAAAATATTGTCTACGACAAACCAGGTGTTTACTACTACACTGTTGAAGAAGTCAAGGGCAATGAAGCTGACGTGGTTTATGATAACATGGTGGCTAAGTTCCAGGTGACCGTTACTAAGACTGTAGGTGAAAAGGAAAATCTGCTTGTAGCAGCTGTCCTTCTTCCTTTGGATACAGAATTTAACAATAGTTACATTCCTCCAAAACCTCCTACACCGCCAACACCACCGACACCACCAAGTGTCCCACCTAAACCACCAGTGGTTCCGCCAACACCACCAACTCCGCCTACTCCACCGGTGACTCCAAAACCAGCTAAGCCAGTTCAATCCTCTGAGAAATCAGGACCTCAACTTCCAGAGACTGGTCAAGCTAACGATACTGCCTTGCTTGCCCTTGGTGTGGCAGCAGAAGTGGCAGCAGTCATGGGTGTAGCATATAGCCATCGTCGCCGTAAAGACGTTTAAGGGCTCTTTGTCAACTGTAGTGGGTGACGAAAAGCTAACATCTAGAGAGGACCGGATAGGTCCTCTTTTTATGTATGCTCAGTGTGATGAAGACACGTTTCTTAAAGTTGATGAAGTTTCTAAAACCGAACCCTAAGCGTTTGATGTCTTTGATCAACTTGTTAGTCGCTTCAAGTTTTGCGTTTGAATAGTCTGTTTCTAGTGCGTTTTTGATGTATTGCTTGTGTCTAAGAAAAGTCCTAAAGACAGTTTGAAAATAATGATTGACCTTGCTCCTATTTTCCTCTATCAGGTCAAAGAACTCATCTACTCTCTTCTCCTGAAAATGAAAAAGTAAGAGCTGATAAAGTGTATAGTAGTCGGTAAGCTCTTCTGAAAAGTCTAGTGTCTTCTCAACGACTTCATGTGGACTTAAGGTTTGCCGGAATGTCTTTGAATAAAAAGAGTTGAGAGATAGTTTACGGCTGTCTTTTTGAAAGAGACGCCAGTGATTTTTCAAGGCTCGATAGGGTAGAGACTTCTTATCGAACTGGTTCATGATTGCAATTCTAGTCTTTAAAAAGGCTCTACCAAGGTGCTGGATAATGTGGAAACGATCAAGAACGATTTTAGCGTTTGGAAAAAGTCTTTTGGCAAGTGGAATATAAGCTCCAGACATATCCATCGTGATAAACTGCACCTGTTGGCGAGCTTTTAATGGATACTTTAAAAAGTAGTTTCGTATAGAGGTTTGGCGACGATTATCAAGGATGGTTATGAGTTCGTTGGTCTCATAATTCTGCGCCACAAAAGCCAATTCCCCTTTCTTGAACCCAAACTCATCCCAGGACATAACAGCTGGAAGTTTGTCATAATGTTCTTTGAAAGTGAACTGGTCAAGCTTACGATAGACAGTGGACGTCGACACACGAAGTCTTCTGGCAATATCAGTTAGTGAGACCTTCTCAGTTAGGAGTTGTGCAACCTTTTGTCGGACTAGATTGGAGATTTGGCAGTTTTTCTCAACGATTGATGTCTCAGCTACCGTGACTCGTCTACAACTTTTACACTGAAAGCGACGTTTCTTCAGACGTAGTAGTGTTGGAGTTCCCGTTTGCTCGAGAAGAGGGATTTTAGAAGGCTTTTGAAAGTCATATTTGATCATCTTTCCTTGGCAGTGAGGACATGATGGTGCAGGGTAATCAAGTTTTGCTTGAATCTCTATATGAGTGTCAGTTTCAAAAACAAGTGAAATCTTGATATTTTGGTCTTTAATTCCGATTAATTCTGTGGTATTCTTAATAAGTCTCATAAGTTCTTCCTAATGATGGTTTGGTCGCTTTTCATTATAGTTCTTATGGGACTTTTTGTGTACACTTAAAAAGCTCTATAATCTCTACAGTGGTTTTACCCACTACAGAAATTATAGAGCCCGTTTAAGATGATGACCTAAAAGATCGAGTATTCTCGATCTTTTTTAGTATTTGGCCACCCATCTCATTAAATGAGAAATCAAGATAAAGCCAACTGCAAGATGAAATTTCTACTAAATTAAGCTATAATGAAGAGTATGAAAGTTCTACTTTATCTTGAAGGAAAATCGGTTCTTGAAAAATCAGGAATCGGACGGGCTCTCCACCATCAGATGCATGCCTTGGACTTGGCGGGGATTCCCTATACAACAGACATCTTGGGTGATTACGATGTCGTTCATATTAATACTTATGGGCCACGCAGTTTGATGTTGTTGCATGCTGCAAAACGCCGTGGCAAGAAGGTCATCATGCATGGTCATTCGACACGTGAGGACTTTGAGAATTCATTCATCGGTTCTAACCTTTTGGCCCCACTTTTTGGAAAATATTTGGCCCACATGTACCAAAAGGCTGATTACGTGATTACGCCATCTGAGTATTCCAAAAAATTGATTCAGTCTTACGGAGTGACCACACCAATCATTGCTGTTTCAAATGGGATTGATTTGAAAAAATACGGTAAGGATCCACGTAAGGAAGAAGTTTTCCGAGACTACTTTGGTATCAAGGAAGGACAGCCAGTGGTTATTTGTGCGGGGCTTTATTTCCAACGCAAGGGAATTGAAGATTTCGTCAAGGTTGCCGAAAAGATGCCTCATGTTCGTTTCATTTGGCTAGGTAGCATCAGCAAATGGTTGATTCCTAAGAAGATTCGAGACATTGTCAATGGTAAGCATCCTGATAATGTCAGCTTCCCAGGTTATTTCAAGGGAGCCGTCTTCCAGGGGGCTATGAGTGGTGCTAATGCCTTCTTTTTCCCATCTTACGAGGAAACTGAAGGGATTGTGGTGCTAGAAGCCTTTGCTAGTCACCAGCATGTAGTTTTGCGTGATATTCCTGTTTATGAAGGTTGGGTTGATGACAAGTCGGCCTCATTTGGGCACAACGTGGACGAATTTGTAGTAGCCTTGCAAGATATTATCGATGGTAAAGTGGACAAACGTGAAGAAGGCTATAAGGTTGCAGAAAGTCGCTCGATTGATGATGTCGCCCAAAAGCTTGTTGAAGCCTACAAAGAAGTATTGGAGATTTAAATGCGTATCGGATTGTTTACAGATACCTATTTTCCACAGGTATCAGGTGTTGCGACCAGTATTCGCACGCTGAAGACGCAGTTGGAAAAAATGGGACATACAGTCTTTATCTTTACCACCACTGATAGAGATGTTGACCGCTATGAAGACTGGCAGATTGTCCGTATTCCGAGTGTGCCTTTCTTTGCTTTTAAGGATCGCCGTGTAGCTTATCGTGGCTTTTCCAAGGCACTAGAGATTGCTAAACAATATAAGCTTGATATTATTCATACGCAGACAGAGTTTTCATTAGGTCTGCTAGGGATTGCCATTGCACGCGAACTTAGGATTCCTGTTGTGCATACCTACCATACTCAGTATGAAGACTATGTCCGCTATATTGCCAAAGGTATGGTTATCCGTCCAAGTATGGTTAAGTACATTGTTCGTGGCTTTATGAGCGATTTAGATGGAGTCATCTGTCCGAGTGAGATTGTTTATGACCTTTTGCTCAAGTACAAGGTTGCAGCTGAAAAACGTGTCATTCCAACTGGCATTGAACTTGAAAAGTTCCAACGTCCAGAGATTACTGAAGATGATGTGACGGACTTGAGAACTAAGCTTGGTATCGCCTCTGATGAGACTATGTTGTTGAGCCTTTCTCGTGTGTCCTATGAGAAAAACATCCAGGCTGTACTGGCTGCTCTCCCTTCTGTTTTGGAGGAAGACGACAAGGTGCGTTTGGTTGTGGCTGGTGACGGTCCTTACCTACCAGATCTTAAGTCTCAAGCCAAAAAACTTGGTATTCAGGACAAGGTGGTTTTCACTGGTATGATTGCGCCTAGTGAGACAGCACTTTATTATAAGTCTGCTGATTTCTTCATTTCGGCATCAACCAGTGAGACTCAGGGCTTGACCTATCTGGAAGCCTTGGCTAGCGGTACCCCTATCATTGCCCACGGAAATCCTTATTTGGATAATGTGATTACAGACCAGATGTTTGGAACGCTCTATTATCATGATAATGATTTAGCCGGGGCCATTTTGGAAGCTGCCATTGCAACACCAGAAAAAGACGAAACTAAGTGGGCTGACAAGCTTTATGAAATTTCTGCGGAAAACTTCGGAAAACGTGTCTATGAGTATTACTTGGACCTTACGATTTCTAAGGATTTCCACAATGACTTGAATGGTGAAGACAGTACCATGAAACGCTTGACGCGTATGGTAACTTATTTGCCGACTAAGGCTATTACCTTGCCTGTTAATGGCTCTGTTCGTATCCTTAAAGGATCAGCCAAACAGGTCAAGAAAATCAGAAATATCACGAAACTTTTGGATTAGGAAAGCTACCAGATTTTCCTAGTCAGATAAAATCTTAGAATTGATTAATAAAAGAGATAATTAGCTTGAAAAATTACAGTTTCATGCTATAATAACGCATAGAGACATATCAGTCATGGGAAATCTTTCAGAGAGCGTGTGGTGCTGGAAATCACGCAGAGGACATGATTGGGACTACTCGATTAACTTTTTATGCAAACATAAAACGGTGGCCACGTTAGAGCCAATCAGAGGTGTAGGACAGACTCGTTTTTTGTCGTACATGAACTAAGGTGGAACCACGTTGCGACGTCCTTTTTAGGATGTCGCTTTTTGTATTGTTTGGTATGCTTTACAATTTTTAGAATGTCTAGTTTAGATAGAAAAGCTTTACTTTGTGACTGAATATTTTCTCTTTGATTACTAAAAGGATTGTTTAGAACGGGGTGACACTATCTTTTTAGTTGAGGGAGAATTTTATGGGGTTCAAATATGAAGCTATCAAGGCCTACCTGATTGACCACGGTGTGGATGCTAGTCTTGCTGAGACCATGCACGCTATCTATGCTACTAGGAGAATCGGTAGGTCAACTTTTGAGTATTTCCTAATTGTTTTTACAGAAACAGAGGTTTTGATTATTTCTCTTACTCTTTTAGGAAAATTAGGAGATATTATCGCCAAATTTCCTGAAGAGACGATTAAGTCTTATCAGTTTAAAAAACGCTTGTTTATTGGTTATAAACTTCGCATTTTTCTAAATGATGGCAGGGAGCTAGACTTTAATGTCAACAAGATATTGATTGGAGCGGGTTGGCATAAGACGGAATTGCAAAGCATCCTAGAAACAAACTATTACAACAAAAACATTAAATAGAAAGGAAGAAGGGGCTCATCCTTTAGAGCTCTGACATCTTAATTATGATTAACATTACTTTCCCAGATGGCGCTGTTCGTGAATTCGAATCTGGCGTTACAACTTTTGAAATTGCACAATCTATCAGCAACTCTTTGGCTAAGAAAGCACTTGCTGGTAAATTTAACGGTAAATTGATTGACACAACTCGTGCGATCACTGAAGATGGAAGCATCGAAATCGTGACACCTGATCACGAAGATGCCCTTCCAATCTTGCGTCACTCAGCGGCTCACTTGTTTGCCCAAGCAGCTCGTCGCCTTTTCCCAGATATTCATTTGGGTGTTGGTCCAGCGATCGAAGATGGTTTCTACTACGATACAGACAATGAAGCTGGTCAAATTTCTAACGAAGACCTTCCTCGTATCGAAGAAGAAATGAAGAAAATCGTTAAGGAAAACTTCCCATCAATCCGTGAAGAAGTGACTAAAGACGAAGCGCGTGAAATCTTCAAAAATGACCCATATAAATTGGAATTGATTGAAGAACACTCAGAAGACGAAGGTGGTTTGACTATTTACCGTCAAGGTGAGTATGTTGACCTTTGCCGTGGCCCACACGTGCCATCAACTGGTCGTATCCAAGTCTTCCACCTTTTGAATGTTGCAGGTGCTTACTGGCGTGGAAATAGCGACAATGCTATGATGCAACGTATCTACGGTACAGCTTGGTTCGATAAAAAAGATCTCAAGGCTTACCTTAAACGCCTTGAAGAAGCTAAAGAACGCGACCACCGTAAACTTGGTAAAGAACTTGATTTGTTCATGATTTCTCAAGAGGTTGGTCAAGGTCTTCCATTCTGGTTGCCAAACGGTGCGACAATCCGTCGTGTCTTGGAACGCTACATCGTGGACAAGGAAGTAGCAGCAGGCTACCAACACGTCTACACTCCACCAATTGCCTCAGTTGAGCTATACAAGACTTCAGGTCACTGGGATCACTACCGTGAAGATATGTTCCCAACAATGGATATGGGAGATGGTGAAGCCTTTGTTCTTCGTCCAATGAACTGTCCTCACCACATCGAAGTTTACAAACACCATGTGCATTCTTACCGCGAATTGCCTATCCGTATCGCTGAAATTGGTATGATGCACCGTTATGAAAAATCAGGTGCCCTTACAGGACTTCAACGTGTGCGTGAAATGTCACTTAATGACGGTCATACTTTCGTAACACCTGAACAAATCAAAGATGAGTTCCAACGTACGCTTCAATTGATTATCGACGTTTACGAAGATTTCAACTTGACTGACTATCGTTTCCGTTTGTCATACCGCGACCCTAAAGATACTCACAAATACTTTGACAATGATGAAATGTGGGAAAATGCTCAAAGCATGTTGAAATCAGCTATGGATGACATGGAACTTGACTACTTTGAAGCAGAAGGTGAAGCTGCCTTCTACGGTCCAAAACTTGATATCCAAGTGAAGACTGCCCTTGGTAATGAAGAAACCCTTTCTACTATCCAATTGGACTTCTTGCTTCCAGAACGTTTTGACCTTAAATACATCGGAGCTGATGGAGAAGAACACCGTCCAGTTATGATTCACCGTGGGGTTATCTCAACAATGGAACGCTTTACAGCTATTCTTATTGAAAACTACAAAGGAGCCTTCCCAACTTGGTTGGCACCTCAACAAGTAACTGTTATCCCAGTTTCAAATGAAGCCCACACAGATTATGCTTGGGAAGTTGCTAAACAACTTCGTGACCGTGGTATCCGTGTTGAAGTGGATGAACGTAACGAGAAAATGCAATACAAGATTCGTGCGTCTCAAACACAAAAAATCCCTTATCAATTGATTGTTGGTGATAAGGAAATGGAAGACGGAACTGTTAACGTTCGTCGTTATGGACAAAAACAAACACATACAGAAGCTGTGTCAGAATTTGTAGAAAATATCCTTGCTGATATCGCTCGCAAATCACGCCCAGATGCCGAATAAAAAAGGGTCGGTTAGCTAAGCTAACTGACTTTTTAGTAGGATAAACCATGCATGTTTTTATGAAAAGACTTTTATTTCTGATGGGAGCAGTTCTAGTCTTGTTACTGGCTAGCTTTATCTATCATAGATTAGCCTTGCAAAGAGAAAAGGCTTCTCTCAACCCTATGGGGCAAATGGTGTCTGTGAATGGCCATGACATGAGCGTCTTTGTGAAGGGAAATGGTCCACAAACCTTAGTTTTTCTATCTGGTGCTGGAACGGCCTCTCCCATTCTAGATTTTAAAGACTTGTATGATGGGCTTTCTAAGCAGTATAAGATAGTCGTTGTAGAGAGAGCTGGCTATGGTTATAGTGAGGACACATCTAAGTCCAGAGATGTGTCTGAGGTTCTTTCTGAGACACGTCAAGCCCTAGCCAAGGCACAAGTATCAGGTCCTTATATTATTCTTTCTCATTCGATGGCCTCCTTAGAAACGCTTTTGTGGCAAGAAAAATATCCAAGTGAAATACAGGCAGTCATCGGCTTAGATTGGGCTCTACCAGAGAGTTATTCACAATTGAGAATGCATTCCCAGATTTTACGTATGGCTCGTTTGGGAAGTCAATTAGGTCTTTTAAGGTATATACCGAGTCGCTTATATGTGCCTAATGAAAATCTAAGTAGTAGTGATCGACGCCTCTATCAACGAATAGCTTATCGTCAAATACTGTCACAAGCTATGTTAAATGAGAGCCTATCTGTTAAGGAAAATGCTAAAAAGGTTGATGATAAGATAGATTCACAAATCCCCACCTTACTTTTGGTTTCTAATGGAGAAGGCACGAGTTTTAGCAAGGAGGAGTGGCGAAATTATGCGGCCAGATTTGCAAAGGACCAGAAAAATATCGCACTGACTTTTTATGATGCCCCACATTATCTTTATCACTATCAGACCAAAGAGGTAGTTGCTAAGATAGAGGACTTCATAAAAGGGACCACTGATTAAACTAACTTATGTTATTGAGGAGAGATGAGATGCTCATAGGCTCAAAAGCCTTTTCTAGCTTATGGAAGGAATGGCAAAAGGAATACCAGCCACTGCAGGTGCTGAAGTTATTGCTTGCTTATATAGAGATGCCAGAGGATCTATCTGGGGAGATAAAGGAAACTCAGCGTTTATTATCCTATTTTGACCCTGACTTGGCGCCTCATGATGCTTTCTGGAAGGATGTTGCCAGGTTAGTAGATTTGGCTTTTCCTGAGGACAGCTTATCTAAAAAATTCTCTATTGAGCGACAAATCCATCAGTTACGTTACCTGATTTCTAGTCAACAGGCCCAGTATGTGAGGACACATTATAAAAAAACAGGGATGACAGACAAAGAAGCTTTAGCTGTCTATCTCAGATGGAAACCTTTCACCATGTTTGATCAGGGGCGTCTGCACCAAAAGATTTCTTTCTGTGATGGCAAGGGGATTTATCCAGATGGAATTCCTAGTGTTAATTTAAAAATTCTTCTCTATAATCGGATTGAGTTTATTTTGGATAGTCAGGGAAATTTTCTCAATGAGGTCGATGCGGAGCAGGTGACTGAGAGTGGAGTGGTTAATGGTGCTAGTTTCAACTATGGCAATTTCAAGCGCCACTGGCAACTGGATGTGGAGCCGGTTCAACCACATGATCCTGCCTTTCGTAATCGGATGACCAAGGGTTTTCGATCACCCAACAAATTGAGAAAGAAGTGGGGCCGAAAAGAGCCTGAGCATTTTGACAGGTCTTTTTACAATCCAAATGGTATCTATGCTCAGTCACACAGATCTTTGGCTAATGATGTCAAACGTCAAGCCAGACTTTTTCTCGCCATGGTTTATGGCTTTAAACCAGTTCAGAAAAAGCAAATAAAGGAGGTTCATATGTCTAAACAACCACAAAACAATAAAGGAACAGCAGTTCTAGGATCACTAGTATTTATGGCCTTATACGCCCTAGGTATTTGGCACAATGCTGTCCGAGGAAATATTCCCTTTCTCATTCTTTGGAGTGTTTTACTCCTTGTTAATGTCAGCTATTTGATTTTCCGCTTGAGAAAATAAAAAAAGAAAGTGATACAAATCTAAATGGTAAGAATTTAGATCTGTATCACTTTTTGTATATTCAATGATAACTTACCACTTGCTTTCTTCTGGGATAATAATCCAGCAAATGATGTAGAAAAGAAAACCTGTTCCAAATAAGAAGATCGCTGCAGCCCAAATAAGGCGAATAATGACAGGGTCAGTGTCAAGATATTTAGCGATACCAGAACAAACACCGGCAATAATTTTGTTGTTTGGATCTCTTCTGAGTTCTTTTTTCATATGATTTACCTCCGTACTTCCTTATTATACCATAACACCTTGATGTCTAGTATTGGCTTTAAGGAAGCATAAAGTAGACAATCCCCATATATTGAAGAGCCGAAGCCAACATGATGAAGAGGTGCCAAATCATGTGGAAGTATGGTTTTTTCTTAGCATAGAAAGCTGCACCAACCGTGTATGACAATCCTCCAGCAAGCATGAGTCCCCAAAAGGCAGGTCCTGTCTTAGTGACGATAGCTGGAATAATGAAGATAACCAACCATCCCATCATCAGATAGAGGAAGAGGGAGAATTTTTCGTTGATTTTTTTAGCAAAGATTTTGTAAAGAATACCAAAAATTGTTGTTCCCCATTGGAGGACGATGATGCTGTAGCCTAGCCATCCGCCAACCAGTGAGAGGGCAACAGGGGTGTAGCTTCCAGCAATGGCGATATAAATCATGCTGTGGTCAATAATTCTTAGAACCATCTTGTGGGGTGAGTTATAATCCATAGCATGATAGATGGCTGAACTCAAAAACATGAGGAAGAGACTGATGACAAAAACGGACATCCCTACGGCAGCAGTCATGCCGTAGCCGTTGTTGGCATGAACAGCAGTAATTGGCAATAAGACTAGCATGGCCATAGCTCCGACGGCGTGAGTCACGCTGTTAGCCACTTCCTCACCAAAGCTAAGTTTTTTACTGAGTTTGAGGTTGGGAGAAGTATTAAAAGTAGCAGTATTAGACATTGTTTCCTCCTTCAAGGTCGTTCAAAAGTTGATGGGTAGCTCGGTAGCATTGAAGCGTCTGACAGGCTGAGAGTATGACTTGCGGAGCCTCTTGGGGAAACTGACCATTCATACAGGCTACAAAGTCATTGTAGTAACTCTTTTGACTTTCAGCATCTGTACGCAGGATTTCCAAGGTTTTAGCAATCTCAGAAATCTCAAAGACGGTCTTCAGACTAGTGATGACAATAAGTCTAGCTACCTGAGCAGCATTATATTTTTTCTTGATGGGTTTTGCGACATGGCCATGTTTGACATAATTATTGACCATAGAGGCGGTTAGCCCCTTGTCGTTTGGCCCCAAAGTACTTTGGGTGACCTGATTGACATAGAGCAAAACCTGATCCAAATAGAGTTCAATCTCTGGTAATTCTTCCCAGAGAGGGTATTGTTGTGTTGTCAAATTATAAAAACCTCTTTATCTAGTTTTCATAACCAGATTATAACATTATAGAAATTTAAGTCAAGTCAGAACTTACGGGAAATGAAAAAGATGTTGAGATAATATGTTCAACATCTTTATTTCTTATGTGATATGGCAGAGTTATTTTTTAAAACTGCTTCAATATCTCTTTTTATGGGGTTCTAAGTTTCTCCAAAATTGCTTGTGCAGTTTCTTGATTCATATGTTTGGCCTTGAGAAGTTCAGCCAAAACGTGAGGCATCTCTTCAGGGCTAGCACCGGCTAGTAGGGCTAGAGATTTGGCCTGAAGTTTCATATGTCCTGCTTGGATACCTGTTGAAGTCAGAGCTTTGAGAGCAGCCAGATTTTGTGCCAAACCAAGAGAAACGATGATACTAGCTAGGTTTTTAGCATCTGGATGGTTAAGTAAGTCATGGGCGATAGAAACACTAGGGTTAAGTCCGATTGAACCGCCACGGGTTGCAATTGGCATGGGGAGGGTTAATTCTCCCACCAATTCTTTAGCCTCCTGGTCATAAGTCCATGTGGACAGGCCACGGTAGCTACCATCCTTGCTAGCATAGGCATGGCTACCAGCCTCAACTGCTCGCCAATCATTGCCAGTCGCAATAACTAGGGCATCGATACCATTGAAAATTCCCTTGTTATGGGTAGCTGCTCGGTAAGGGTCCACCTGGGCCAACTGGCTAGCCATCTCCATTTTCTTAGCTAAATCATGAGCGTCTTCCTTGTTACGACTGAGGAAGCGTGTGCTAAGACGACAAGTTGCTGTCACTAGACTCTCGGTGGCAAGATTTGAGAGAATGGCCATGAGACTTTGACCTTCTGAGAGATTTTCCAGTTCTGGCACCAGTGCTTCCATCATGGTGTTGACCATATTGGCTCCCATGGCTTCTTGGGTATCAACGGCTAGATAGACAATGAGGAAGTCTCCCTTAGCCTCAGTCCAGAGCTTGCGAGGGCCACCCCCACGCTTAACAATAGAAGGATGAGCCTCTTTGGCAATCTCTATGAGGTCCTGATTAGCTGCTTGAATTTTACTTGAAGCAGCGGCTTTATCAGGAACGTCAAAAAGGGCAACTTGGCCAATCATTTGACGATTATGAATCGTAGTTGTGAAACCGCCAGAGCGCTTAATGAGCTTGCTAGCATAGGAAGCAGCGGCGACGACAGAAGGTTCCTCAGTAACCATGGGAACCTGGTAGGTTACACCGTCTACCAATACATCTGGGCAAACGGCAAAGGGAAGTGTAAATCGACCAATAACATTTTCAGCCATTTGGTTGGCTGTTTCAAGGGTGAGTTGTTGGTCCTTATCCAGAAGATCTTGATTTTCCTGAGACAAAAGAGCATTCTTTTTCAAATGCTCTTTACGTTCTTGCGGTGTCTTCTTGGAAAAACCAGTCCAAGAGAGTTTAGTCATATTAATTTCCTTTATAGATACGTTGGTGTTCAGAGATTTCAGTTAAACGGAAAGCTCCGGTTTGGTAATCAGTGAATTGAGTAGAGCCAGTGTCATCCAACTGCGCCTCTTCATAGAAAAGTTTTTCATAATCAGCAACGCTCAAGGGGTGACGTTTGGCAAAGGTATCTAGACGGTCTGAACGAAGCAGGTCTTTGTAGCCCTCAACCAGACGTCCTGAGAAAATTTCAGAGACAGCTCCAGAACCATAAGAGAAGAAGCCAATCTTGTCTCCTGCTTTAAGGTCTTGCGACTGTTCAAGCAAAGAAAGGAGCCCAAGGTAGAGTGACCCTGTATAGATATTTCCAATTTGGCGACTATAGGTAATTGAAGCATCAAAGTTGTTTATTAAACGCTCTTTATTCTCGGGATTCAAATCTTTTGGAATGATTTTATTAAGTCCCTTAAGAGCTAACTTAGGATAAGGAAGGTGGAGACAAAAAGCTGCAAAATCAGCAAAGTCAGCCTGATGACGCTCTTGGTAAGCTGCCCAAGTTGTCTTCAAACTGTCAAGGTACTGCTTGGTTGAATAGATGCCTTGAACATAAGGCGTTGAACTATAGTTTGGACGCCAGAAGTCCATGACATCACGAGTTTGTGCCACGTTGTCATCTGTAAGCTCTAAAATACGTGGATTCTGACTGACTAGCATAGCTATAGCACCAGCTCCCTGAGTAGATTCACCTGAAGATCCGACACCATAGCGAGCGATGTCACTAGCGATAACTAGAACCTTGCTCTCTGGGTGGGCTGCTACGTGCAATTTAGCATAGTTAAGTCCAGCAGTTGCAGCATAACAGGCTTCCTTCATTTCAAAAGAACGGGCAAAAGGTTGAATCCCCAAAAGACTGTGAACATAGACAGCAGCAGCCTTTGACTGGTCAATGGAAGACTCAGTAGCCACGATGACCATATCGATAGCTTTTTTGTCATCGTCATTTAAAATATCAGTCGCCGCATCAGAGGCAAGCGTCACAATATCTTCTGTAATCGGCGTAATACTGGTTGCATCAAGCATCAGCCCCTTGCTGAATTTTTCAGGCTCCGCCCCACGGGCAAGAGCGAGATCAGCCATGTTTAGAACATATTGACTGGTCGCAAAACCAATCTTATCAATTCCAATAGACATATGATGTTTCCTTTTTTTCTTCATTGTAGAGTATCCAGAGAATACTAATCTATAGTGATTTTACCATAAAAGAGCACTTTCTCCTTGAAAAAACTTTGATAGTTAGTTATATCTCATTTTTTGATAGGAACTAGAGGATTTCACAAGACTTTCCTTTGGGGAACATGACCCTTTTGTTTCTCATTTCAAGCAGAATAGGGTAAAATTGAAATGGCACTCTACTAGTTTTTTAGCTATGTTAGAAAAGTAAAATTGTTGTTATATATTGAAATCATTGCGAGCGTTAAGTGAGACTTTCCGCTGTGAGATAAGTGTCTGTAAATAAAGTGTTTTGTTTACAGACACTCGGAATTTTTGAGACCATAGACTCAAAAATTTGTCTTGGAACTTCGCAGACTTCCGTAATCACTTAAGGAAAGTCTCAAAAGATACTTTGTTTTTAAATGGAATAAAGAGGAAAATCATGACAAAAGCAGACACTATATTTAAAGAAAATATCACTAAAATCATGGAAGAGGGTGTTTGGTCGGAGCAAGCACGTCCTAAATACAAGGATGGCACTACAGCCAATTCCAAATACATCACAGGGTCTTTTGCAGAATATGATTTGAGCAAGGGAGAGTTTCCTATTACCACTCTTCGTCCTATTGCTATCAAATCTGCTATCAAAGAAGTGCTTTGGATTTACCAAGACCAGTCAAATAGCCTAGATGTCCTTGAAGACAAGTATAATGTGCATTATTGGAATGACTGGGAAGTTGAAGGTGTACCTGCCAATAATGGGGACAAGCGTTCGATTGGTCAGCGTTATGGGGCGGTCGTTAAGAAGCACGATATCATTAACCGTTTGCTGGCACAGTTGGAGGCTAATCCGTGGAACCGTCGCAATGTCATTTCCCTTTGGGATTACGAGGCCTTCGAGGCGACAGCAGGACTTCAGCCTTGTGCCTTCCAAACTATGTTTGACGTTCGCCGTGTGGGCGAGGACATTTATTTGGACGCCACTTTGACGCAACGTTCTAACGATATGTTGGTGGCTCATCATATTAATGCCATGCAGTATGTGGCTCTTCAGATGATGATTGCCAAGCACTTTGGTTGGAAAGTTGGTAAATTCTTTTATTTCATCAACAACCTCCATATTTATGACAATCAATTTGAGCAAGCCGAGGAACTCCTCAAACGTCAACCCTCTGATTGCCAACCACGTTTAGTCCTCAATGTTCCTGATGGAACTAATTTCTTCGATATTAAACCAGAAGATTTCGAATTGGTTGACTATGATCCTGTTAAACCTCAACTCAAATTTGACTTAGCAATTTAATAAATGCTTATGATTTAAGCCCATAAAGAGCTGGCAAAGTTTTTTCCAAGCTCTTTTTCTCTTTTTTTGTTAGAATGGATTGTAAACTTAAAAAGAAAAGGAAATACTGTGTCTAAACAACTCATTGCTATTTGGGCGGAAGCTCATAACCATGTTATTGGGAAGAATCACACCATGCCTTGGCACTTGCCTGCTGAACTGGCACATTTCAAGAAAACGACCATGGGCTCAGCAATTCTCATGGGACGTGTGACCTTTGATGGCATGAACCGTCGTTGCCTACCAGGACGTGAAACCTTGATTTTGACAAGAGACAAGGACTTCGACTGTGAGGGTGTGACGACCGTTACGAGTGTTGAGGAAGCTCTGGCTTGGTTCGAACAGCAAGATAAGGACCTCTATATTGCTGGTGGTGCTGGTGTCTACAAGGCTTTTGATGGACATTATGATGCACTCATCAAGACAACTATTGAGGCTGATTTAGAGGGAGACACGTATTTTCCACAACTAGATATGACGGCATTTAAAGAGGTATCACGTGACCGCGCGGTCAAGGATGATAAAAATGCCTACGACTTTAGCATAAGTCGCTATGAAAAAGAAGGAGACTAGGTTCATGCAACGTAGTGTTTTTGGGTTATTTACTGCATTATTGGGGGTGCTTTGTGTACTCTCTGCCATTCCTGCCTTTCGCAAGAAACGTTATGGGTTAGCAGTTTTTCTCTTTTTAAATGCTTTTACTAACCTTGTCAATACTATTCACGCCTTCTATGGCACCCTATTTTAGAAAAGAGTGAGGAATAAATGGCTGGAAATCGTAATGAAGAAATGGTTTATTGTTCATTTTGTGGCAAAAACCAAGAAGAAGTAAAGAAAATTATCGCTGGGAATGGCGTCTTTATCTGTAACGAATGTGTGGCCTTGTCACAAGAAATCATTCGTGAGGAAATGGCAGAAGAAGTTTTGGCTGACTTGGCTGAAACTCCGAAGCCAAAAGAACTTTTAGATATTTTGAACAACTATGTCGTGGGGCAGGACCGTGCCAAACGTGCCTTGGCGGTAGCTGTTTACAATCACTATAAACGTATCAATTTCACAGAAAGTCGTGAAGACAATGATGTGGATTTGCAAAAATCAAATATTCTCATGATTGGACCAACTGGTTCAGGGAAGACTTTCTTGGCTCAGACCTTGGCTCGTAGCTTGAATGTTCCATTTGCGATTGCGGATGCAACATCATTGACAGAGGCAGGTTATGTGGGTGAGGACGTGGAAAATATCCTCCTCAAACTGATCCAAGCGGCAGACTTCAATATCGAACGTGCGGAACGTGGTATCATTTATGTTGACGAGATTGATAAGATTGCTAAAAAGGGTGAAAATGTATCAATCACTCGTGACGTTTCTGGTGAGGGGGTTCAACAAGCTCTCTTGAAGATTATCGAAGGAACAGTAGCTAGCGTTCCCCCTCAAGGTGGTCGTAAACACCCTAACCAAGAGATGATTCAAATTGATACTAAGAATATTCTCTTTATCGTTGGTGGTGCTTTTGATGGTATCGAAGATATCGTTAAGCAACGTCTTGGTGAGAAAATCATTGGTTTTGGTCAAAATAATAAGGCAATTGATGATGACTCATCATACATGCAAGAAATTGTGGCTGAAGATATTCAAAAATTCGGTCTTATCCCTGAGTTTATCGGACGTTTGCCAGTCCTTGCGGCCCTTGAACAGTTAACGGTTGACGACTTGGTTCGTATCTTGACAGAGCCTAGAAATGCCTTGGTTAAACAGTACCAAACCCTCTTGTCTTATGATGGGGTTGAACTGGAGTTTGACCAGGATGCTCTTGAAGCTATTGCAAGTAAGGCAATTGAACGTAAGACCGGTGCGCGTGGCCTTCGCTCTATCATTGAGGAAGTCATGATGGATGTCATGTTTGAGATTCCGAGTCAGGAAGATGTTACTAAGGTTCGTATTACAAAAGAAGCCGTTGACGGCACAGCTGCTCCAGTTTTAGAAACAGCATAAGGAGGTTCTATGGCTGAAGAACAAGTCCTAAATACGCACAATGCTGAGATTTTGCTCAGTGCGGCGAATAAGAGCCACTATCCCCAAGATGACCTCCCTGAGGTTGCCCTAGCAGGACGCTCGAATGTTGGTAAATCAAGCTTTATCAATACACTTCTTGGTCGTAAAAACCTAGCACGTACTTCTGGGAAACCAGGGAAAACTCAGTTGCTTAATTTCTATAATATTGACGATAAGCTTCGTTTTGTGGATGTGCCAGGTTACGGTTATGCCCGTGTGTCTAAAAAAGAACGTGCCAAATGGGGCAAAATGATTGAGGAGTACCTCGTGACTCGAGATAATCTTCGTGTCGTTGTTAGCTTGGTTGACCTCCGACATGAACCAACTCAAGACGATATCCAAATGTATGAATTTCTCAAGTATTATGAAATTCCGGTCATCGTTGTAGCGACTAAGGCTGACAAGATTCCTCGCGGAAAATGGAACAAGCACGAATCAATTATTAAGAAAAAACTCAATTTCGATAAAAATGACCATTTCATCGTCTTTTCATCTGTCACACGTGACGGTTATGATGAAGCATGGGATACGATTTTAGCAGAATTATAAAAAGAGCTCGGAGAAATCCGAGTTTTTTTTGCGATAGTTTTTGTCTATCTCTTTGATAGTTTCCACCTATTATCCAAGGGGATGATATTGTGATAAGCTTGTTTTATTACATCTATTGGAGGAATCTATGGAAAACCATAATTATGAAAATGAAGGTCAGTTTCAACGGAAGATGACCTCACGCCACCTCTTTATGCTCTCGCTAGGTGGTGTCATTGGTACCGGTCTCTTTCTTAGCTCAGGCTATACGATTGCACAAGCAGGCCCTCTTGGTGCGATACTATCTTATCTTGTGGGGGCTATCGTTGTTTACTTAGTCATGCTTTCATTAGGTGAGCTAGCTGTTGCTATGCCAGTAACGGGATCCTTTCACACCTATGCCACTAAATTTATCAGTCCGGGAACCGGCTTTACGGTAGCTTGGCTTTATTGGATTTGTTAGACGGTAGCCTTGGGAACAGAATTTCTGGGTGCGGCCATGCTGATGCAACGTTGGTTTCCATCAGTTCCGGCTTGGATGTTTGCGGCATTCTTTGCCTTGGTGATTTTTGGAATTAATGCTCTGAGCGTAAGGTCTTTTGCGGAAGCGGAATCTTTCTTTTCTTCTATAAAGGTTATTGCTATCTTGGTTTTTATCATCCTAGGTCTGGGGGCTATGTTTGGTTTGGTCAGCTTTGATGGTCATCGTGAAGCTATTATGTTCAAGCATTTGACGGCTAATGGTCTCTTTCCAAATGGTGGTCTTGCCATTGTGTCAGTCATGTTGGCGGTTAACTACGCCTTTTCGGGAACAGAGTTAATCGGTATCGCAGCTGGTGAGACAGATAATCCTAAAGAGGCTGTTCCACGTGCTATTAAAACGACCATTGGACGCTTGGTGATTTTCTTTGTCTTGACCATTGTGGTATTGGCTTCGCTTCTTCCCATGAAAGAAGCAGGGGTATCTTCAGCGCCTTTCGTTGATGTTTTTGACAAGATGGGGATTCCATTTGCGGCAGACATCATGAACTTTGTTATCCTGACAGCTATTCTTTCTGCTGGGAATTCGGGACTCTACGCTTCAAGCCGTATGCTTTGGTCTTTGGCCAATGAGGGAATGCTCAATAAAAAGCTAGTGAAAATCAATAAACATGGAGTTCCAATGACAGCCCTTTTGATTTCCATGGCAGGAGCAGTTTTATCACTCTTTTCAAGTATCTATGCTGCAGATACGGTTTATCTAGCTTTGGTATCAATCGCTGGTTTTGCAGTTGTTGTTGTCTGGCTCTCCATTCCTTTGGCACAAATCAACTTCCGTAAACAGTGGAAGCTAGAGCATTCTGAGGACGAGTTAGACTATAAGACACCGTTTAATCCAATCCTCCCTTATATCACAATTGTTCTCTTGGCCATTTCTGTGTATGGGATTGCTTGGGATAGTTCACAACGTGCGGGACTTTACTTCGGTATTCCTTTCATGATTTTCTGTTACCTCTATCACTACCTTCGCTTTAAAAAATGGTAAGGAGGCCTTGTATGGCAACATTTAAAGATTATTTGGAAAATAAATCTCCCCTCATTCTTCATGGAGCTCTAGGAACAGAGATGGAAGCCTTGGGGTATGATATTTCAGGTAAGCTCTGGTCAGCTAAGTACCTTATTGAAAAGCCAGAAGTTATTCAAAAAATCCACGAAACCTATGTAGCCGCTGGGGCTGACTTGATTACCACATCATCTTATCAAGCGACCTTACCTGGCTTGGTAGAGGCAGGACTTACTGAGAAAGCAGCGGAGCAGATTATCGCCCTGACGGTTCAGTTAGCAAAGGCTGCACGTGATAAGGTATGGGCAGCATTAGATGAGACTGAGAAAGCAAAGCGTCCTTATCCATTGATTTCTGGGGATGTTGGTCCTTACGCAGCTTATTTGGCTAATGGTTCTGAGTATAGCGGTGATTATGGTCAAATTACTATCGAGGAGCTTAAGGAGTTTCATCGGCCTAGGATTCAAATTCTCCTAAATCAAGGTGTGGACTTGTTAGCTTTGGAAACTATTCCAAATCGTTTAGAAGCACAAGCCTTGATTGAACTCCTGGCTGAAGAATTTCCAGAATCAGAAGCTTATCTCAGTTTTACAGTCCAAGAATCAGCCACTATCAGTGATGGGACTTCTTTAGATGAGATTGCCAAGCTTGTTTCCCAGTCAGACCAAATCTTGGCCCTAGGAATCAACTGTAGTTCGCCTCTTCTTTATGATCAGGCTCTTGCTATTCTTAAAGATGCTGGAAAAGCCCTCATTACTTACCCAAACTCAGGTGAGGTTTATGATGGCAGTACGCAGACTTGGAAACCTAAGGATAAGGATGCTCTACCCTTAGTTGAACATAGTAAAGATTGGCATGCTCAGTTTGGAGTTAAGATTTTAGGTGGCTGCTGCCGCACACGTCCAAATGACATTAAAGCCTTATATAAAGAGTTTAGAACCTAGTCAAATTTCTAATTATTTGTTATAATAGGAGACTGTAAGGCTATGAGCTCTACACATTATTAGTAGAAAATGAAGCCAGCGTTAAGCTGGTTTTTAAAATGAAGAGGAAAATATGACCTACGAACAAGAATTTCTAAAAGACTTCGAAGCCTGGGTTGTTACCCAAGTTAAAGTAAACGAAACGGCCTTGGCCGCTAGCAAGAAAATCTGGGAAGAAGACGGCGATGAACGTGCACGTGATGCAAGTTACCGCTATGAAGCTAAATTGGATGCTTACAATTTCCTAATTGGTAAGTTTGCCAACTATCGTGCTGGCAAAGGTTTCCATGATATGCCAGATGGCTTGTTCGGGGAACGTCACTATTAATAAAGGATGAAAAAGAAAATGGCGATACTACTTTATAGAAAGGTATCGTCTATCAAAATAGGAGAAAACTAAACATGGCTAAAGTAAAAAATAAAAAGAAAGCTTTTAAACACCGTTTGAAAAAACAAGGACTTTTCAATAATGTTAAAGCCCCTGTTCCACCTGTTCCACCAGTGCCACCAGTAGCACCACAACCTGTTGCTGAAACTAAGACAGTTGCTAAGGAAGAAGTGGTAGCTACAGATCTTAGTCTTGAAGCCTTTGCAGAACTTTCAGAGGTTGAAGGCCTTCGTTCAAACCTTGTAGAAACTCTTTATAATGAAGGTTTGACTTCAGTAGAGGCTTTTGCTACTGTGACTGAAGAAGAAGTTCTTGCCCTCAAGGGTGTCGGACCTGCGACAGTTAAAAAATTGAAAGAAAATGGTGTTAGCTTCAAAGCTTAAGCCTAAAAAAGATCCGAGGTGTAGCCTTCGGATTTTTTATTGTTTTAGAAAGCATTGCTTGATTAGAAAAACAAGAAAACCACTAGTAAATCTAGTGGTTAGTAGGTCTGGATTGTTTATTTCTTTGGATTTTGTTTGGTTAAATTAAGTCCAAAAGGTACCAAGTTTTCTTGATGCCTGCGGATGCGCCCCATATTTTCAGTGTGGCGGAAGATGATAAGCAAAGCCATGATGGTAAGAACCCCAGTGAAAATAAGGTCATAGCCATCTAGTAAGAAATGGATGGCCGGAAACACAGCTAAGGTAATAAGTCCAACAATTGCTGCAGTGACACTTGAAAATGAAATCATGCTGGTTAGATAGAGTGTTAGGGCAAAGACCAAGAGTAGGAATACACAGTAGAGTGGGGCAAAGCCAAGAAGCACCCCTGCACTTGTCGCTACAGCCTTCCCGCCTTTAAATCCAGCAAAGATTGGAAAAACATGTCCGATAATAGCAAAGAAACCAATGATTAGAGGTGAAACCTCTGTAACACAAAGCCAGATAGGTAGAAGAACAGCCAAGGTCCCCTTGAACATATCAACCAAGAAGGTGATGGTACCAGCAGTCTTACCTAGAACACGAAAGGTATTGGTTGTTCCAGTATTTCCAGAGCCGTGCTCACGAAGATTGGTATGGAAGAATAGTTTCCCAATCCAGAGGCCGGTCTGAATGGAACCTAACAAGTAGGCGATTAGGATTAACAATAAGATTTTCATGAGATAATTATAGCATACAGCCTAGTAATTGACAAAGTCAGTCAGCCTTAAGATATCTTTTGGACTTTCTTGATTTCTTTTGCAAATTCTTCTGAAAACTTATAAAATAATAAGGATGAAAATTTTGGAGGTCACTCTTGGCTAAAAAAGAAATAAATGTAAATAATTATAATGATGATGCCATTCAGGTACTAGAAGGGTTGGATGCGGTTCGCAAGCGCCCAGGAATGTACATTGGCTCAACGGATGGAACAGGACTTCACCACCTAGTTTGGGAGATTGTCGACAATGCGGTCGATGAAGCTCTTTCTGGTTTTGGTGATGTCATCGCTGTCACTCTAAATAAGGATGGTTCCGTTTCTGTTTCTGACTCTGGACGTGGGATGCCGACAGGTATGCATGCCACGGGTAAACCAACAGTTGAAGTTATTTTCACTGTTCTCCACGCGGGTGGTAAATTTGGACAGGGTGGTTATAAGACTTCTGGTGGTCTTCACGGTGTGGGGTCTTCAGTTGTTAATGCGCTATCTAGCTGGCTTGAGGTTGAAATTACCCGTGACGGTAGTGTTTATCGTCAGCGTTTTGAAAATGGGGGTCACCCTGTAACAGGACTTGAAAAAATCGGCAAGGCACCTAAATCTAAGACAGGTACAAAAGTTACCTTTATGCCTGATGCTAGTATCTTTTCAACGACTGACTTCAAATTTAACACCATTTCAGAACGTCTCAAAGAATCAGCCTTCCTTCTTAAGAATGTCACTATGACATTGACAGACTTGCGTGGCGAAGAAGAAGTTCGTGAAGAATTCCACTATGAAAATGGGGTTCAAGACTTTGTATCTTACTTGAATGAGGACAAGGAAACACTGACACCAGTCATCTATATTGATGGGGACCAGCAGGATTTCCACTTGGAATTAGCCCTTCAGTATAATGACGGTTACTCTGACAATATCCTTTCCTTTGTCAATAATGTCCGTACTAAGGACGGAGGTACCCACGAAACGGGCTTCAAATCTGCCATTACCAAGGCTCTTAATGACTATGCACGTAAAACAGGTCTTCTCAAAGAGAAGGATAAGAACCTTGAGGGGTCAGATTATCGAGAAGGCTTATCAGCAGTTATCTCGCTCTTAGTTCCTGAGGAACACCTTCAGTTTGAGGGCCAAACCAAGGACAAACTTGGATCTCCTTTAGCTCGTCCCATTGTGGATAGCATCGTTTCAGAGCATTTGACCTACTTCCTTATGGAAAATGGAGATTTGGCTTCTAACTTGGTGCGTAAGGCTATCAAGGCCCGTGATGCCCGTGAAGCTGCCAGAAAAGCTCGTGATGCCAGTCGAAATGGCAAGAAAAATAAAAAAGACAAGGGGCTCTTGTCAGGAAAATTGACGCCAGCCCAGTCTAAAAATGCTAAGAAAAATGAGCTTTATCTGGTCGAAGGGGATTCTGCCGGCGGTTCAGCCAAACAAGGCCGTGATCGTAAATTCCAGGCCATTCTTCCTCTTCGAGGGAAGGTCCTCAACACTGAGAAAGCCAAAATGGCAGACATTCTCAAAAACGAAGAAATCAATACCATGATTTATACTATCGGTGCTGGAGTTGGAGCTGACTTTAACCTTGACGATATTAACTACGACAAGATTATCATCATGACCGATGCCGATACCGATGGAGCTCACATCCAGACCTTGCTTCTTACTTTCTTCTATCGTTATATGCGTCCACTAGTGGAAGCAGGACACGTTTATATCGCTCTGCCTCCTCTTTACAAGATGTCCAAAGGGAAAGGTAAGAAGGAAGTTGTCGAATATGCTTGGACGGATGGGGAACTTGAAGAACTTCGTCAAAAATTTGGTCGTGGAGCTATTCTCCAGCGTTACAAGGGGCTTGGTGAGATGAATGCTGACCAGCTTTGGGAGACAACTATGGATCCAGAGACCAGAACGCTTATCCGAGTAACTATTGACGACCTAGCGCGTGCCGAACGTCGTGTCTCAGTTCTTATGGGAGATAAGGCGGCACCACGCCGTCAATGGATTGAAGATAACGTTAAATTTACCTTGGAAGAAAGCGGCGCATTTTAAGTTGCAGGCCAGAAGGGAATGTAATAAGATAGAGTTAGGGAGAGCGCTTACTATCAATAGATACTAGGGTTTATAAAAATTAAGTTAATTATTTTTTACATAGTTTATTAACTATTTGCAGAGTCATTGACTAGAAATCAATGGAGGTAGATAAATGGATTTTAATGTTATCGATTACCTAGCTTACCATGCAGATGTAGCTGTTCCGGCTATTATTCTTATGGTTATTGTTTCTACCATATACTTAATTTTTTATGGCATACGACCTATAAAAACACGCTTTTTGATCCTTTTTCTCCTATCTATAGTTTCCCTCATAATCTTCGTGGTGGATAATCCTCTCTATTCTTATTTTGGTAGTCCATTCTCAGGCTTATTATTTGTTTTTTACTATCTGATGGTCTTTTCAGTGTTTTATGTACCATTCTCACTAATAGCTTTTATAAAAAGTCTTCTACATTTAACACGCTTTCAAACCAATTATTCAATCTTATTAGCGATTAATAGTTTCTTCGCCACATTACTGGCTTTCCTCAACCTGCTTTTTTTACAAGGGGCTTTGGAATTTCTCCCAAATTCATCCATGTACTTTATTTTTATCCTCCTAGCGGCAAGTGGTATTGCTCAAACTATAATAGGAAGAAAGGAAAACGAAAAAAATAAAGACTATATGGCTGAGTCAGGAAAAGACAATGTGAGGTAGACCTATGTTATCTAAGGTATTAAGTTTCATACTTTACTATCCTCAAGTAGTCCTCCCTGTTTGTGGAGTGGCAATAGCTTATTTAAGTGTTTATAAAAAGCGACCAATAAAAACACGTTTTTTACTTCTGCCTATACTAGTAGTGGTAACCTTCCTTCTATCTTTGATAGATAATCCATTCTCAGATAGAACCTACTCGGGTTTGTTATTTGTCTTCTATAATGTGTATGTTTTTACTCCCTTAAGTGTTGCTTGTAGTATCACATCACTTTTAAAAAGTATCTATCATTATAGATTATTTCGTATCCCATTAGCTACTGTTCTCGTAATCAACGCCTCTATAATGACTTGTTTAACACTCATAAACTTTATCTTATTCTTTGGTGAACTTTCTACTTCATTGACACTATCTTGTGTATTCTTCATTTTAATTGCGATAAGTACAATCGTTCAATTTGTGGTTGGTGAAATAGAAATTAGGAAGGTGAAAACCATTCTTCTACAGTTGAAAAATCAAGGCAGGACATTGTGAGGCGTGGCAGTGAGGTGGGAAAGTTACTATTTGTCTTTCACATTATTTCAAATCATTACTTAAACTAAAAATAAAGAGAAATCTTATGTCTAATATTCAAAACATGTCCCTTGAGGACATCATGGGGGAGCGTTTTGGACGCTACTCCAAGTACATTATTCAGGAGCGTGCGCTTCCTGATATTCGTGACGGTTTGAAACCCGTTCAACGTCGTATTCTTTATTCCATGAATAAGGATGGCAATACCCATGACAAGGGCTATCGTAAATCTGCCAAGTCGGTGGGTAACATTATGGGTAATTTTCACCCACATGGCGATAGTTCTATTTATGATGCTATGGTGCGTATGTCTCAGGACTGGAAGAATCGTGAAATCTTAGTTGAAATGCACGGTAACAACGGTTCTATGGATGGTGATCCACCAGCGGCTATGCGTTATACAGAGGCACGTTTGTCAGAGATTGCTGGCTACCTTCTTCAAGATATTGATAAAAACACCGTTCCTTGGGCTTGGAACTTTGATGATACAGAGAAGGAACCAACCGTTTTACCTGCAGCCTTTCCAAACCTCTTGGTTAATGGTGCTACAGGGATTTCTGCTGGTTATGCCACAGACATTCCACCGCACAATCTGTCAGAAGTCATCGATGCCGTTGTCTACATGATTGATCACCCATCTGCTAAACTGGATAAATTGATGGAATTCTTGCCTGGTCCAGATTTCCCAACAGGGGCTATCATTCAGGGCAAGGATGAGATTCGTAAGGCCTACGAAACTGGTAAGGGCCGCGTCGTTGTGCGTTCACGTACTGAAATTGAACAACTCAAAGGTGGTAAGGAACAAATCATCGTTACTGAAATTCCTTACGATGTCAATAAGGCAGTTCTTGTTAAAAAAATCGATGATGTTCGTGTTAATAACAAGGTTCCAGGTATTGCAGAAGTTCGTGATGAGTCTGACCGTACAGGGTTGCGTATTGCTATTGAACTTAAGAAGGATGCTGACAGCCAAACTATTCTTAACTACCTTTTGAAATATACGGATCTTCAGGTCAACTACAATTTCAACATGGTAGCTATCGACAATTTCACCCCACGTCAAGTGGGCTTGCAAAAGATTTTGTCTAGCTACATTGCCCACCGTCGCGATATTATCGTTGCCCGTTCAAAATTTGATAAGGAAAAAGCTGAAAAACGTCTTCATATTGTTGAAGGGTTGATCCGTGTCATCTCTATTTTGGATGAGGTTATTGCCCTTATCCGAGCTTCTGAAAATAAGGCAGATGCCAAGGAAAATCTTAAAGTCAGCTATGATTTTTCAGAAGAACAGGCCGAAGCTATCGTGACCTTGCAACTTTATCGTTTGACCAATACGGATATCGTTACTCTCCAAAATGAGGAAGCCGATTTACGTGAGCAGATTGCGACCTTGGCTGCCATCATTGGAGACGAGCGTACCATGTTTAATGTCATGAAACGTGAACTTCGTGATATCAAGAAGAAATTTGGTAATGACCGTCGTTCAGAGTTGCAAGCAGAAACCAAGACCATTGAAATTGATACTGCAAGTTTGATTGTTGAGGAAGAAACCTATGTCAGCATCACTCGTGGTGGCTATGTCAAACGTACTAGCCCACGTTCTTTCAATGCTTCAACGATTGATGAAGTCGGAAAACGTGATGATGATGATTTGATTCTGGTTCAGCAGGCTAAGACGACACAGCATCTCTTGATGTTCACTAACCAGGCCAATGTGATTTATCGTCCAATCCATGAGTTGCCAGATATTCGTTGGAAGGATTTGGGAGAGCATTTATCACAAACCATCACTAATTTATCTAAGGATGAAGAAGTGCTTTACGCCGAAATCCTGGATGATTTTGAAGCTGGTACTTACCTAGCAGCTACCAAGCTGGGTCAGATTAAACGTTTCGAACGCAAGGAATTTACGCCATGGCGTACCTACAAGTCTAAGTCGGTTAAATACGCTAAACTCAAGGATGATAGTGATTTTATTGTCACAGTCACTCCAATTCAATTGGATGATATCATGATTATCACTCAAAGAGGTTATGCCCTTTGCTTTAACGCGGACGAAGTGCCAGTAGTTGGGGCCAAGGCAGCAGGTGTTAAGGCAATCAATCTTAAGGATGATGATAGCGTTCAGGCTGTTTTTGTGGCAAATACTCAAAGTTTCTACCTTTTAACACAAAGAGCCAGTCTCAAACGTGTGGCTACAGCTGATATCCCGCAGGCTAAGCGAGCTGGTCGAGGTCTCCAAGTTCTTCGTGAGCTTAAGACGAAACCACATCGCGTCTTTACGGCTGGTCCAGTCTTTACAGAAAATTCTGGTGGTGAGATAGATCTTCTAGCAACACCAGTAGAGGAGGCTCCTCAGACCTTGCTTGTGACAGCCACGACAGGTGAAACTGCAGAGGTTGATTTGTCCCTTCTAAATCTTTCAGATCGTACTAGCAATGGAAGTTTTATTGAAGGGTTGGCAGACAAAGAAGTCTTTTCTGCTAAAATTATTGAAAAATAATGATAAGAAAGCTTTGTTCTCTTACTAGAGAGCAGAGTTTTTTTCTTTAAGAGACTAAAGAACTGTTTTAAAAAGAATTGTCAGAATTTTGCAACACAACCTTGAAATTTTCAATGAAAAGGACTATACTAGGAAGCACATAGTAACAGAAAAGAGGACATACACATGACAGTTGATTTAGACTGGGAAAATCTAGGATTTAATTACCGTAAACTTCCATTCCGTTATATCTCATATTTCAAAGACGGTAAATGGGACGAGGGGCAATTGACTGAGGATGCAACTTTGCATATTTCAGAAGCATCTCCAGCCCTTCACTATGGTCAAGAAGCTTTCGAAGGACTCAAGGCTTACCGTACTAAAGATGGCTCTATTCAATTGTTCCGTCCAGATGAAAATGCCAAACGTTTGCAACGTACTGCTGATCGTCTTTTGATGCCACAAGTTTCTGTCGACAAATTTGTAGATGCATGTAAACAAGTTGTGCGTGCCAATGAAGAATACGTTCCACCATATGGTACAGGTGCTACACTTTATCTCCGTCCACTTTTGATTGGGGTTGGTGATATTATTGGTGTGCATCCAGCAGATGAGTATATCTTTACTATTTTTGCTATGCCAGTAGGTAACTACTTCAAGGGTGGTTTGGCTCCAACAAACTTCCTTATTCAAGATGATTATGACCGTGCTGCGCCACATGGTACAGGTGCTGCTAAGGTTGGTGGTAACTACGCAGCAAGTATGTTGCCAGGTAAGATTGCACATGACCGTAACTTCTCTGATGTTATCTACCTTGATCCAGCAACTCACACTAAGATTGAAGAAGTGGGTTCTGCAAACTTCTTTGGTATCACAGCTGATAACGAATTTATTACACCACTCAGCCCATCTATCTTGCCATCTATCACCAAGTTCTCATTGCTTCACTTGGCTGAAAATCGCTTCGGTATGAAAGCTATCCAAGGTGATGTTAAGATTTCTGAATTGGATAAATTTGTTGAAGCAGGTGCCTGCGGTACAGCTGCTGTTATCTCACCAATTGGTGGGGTACAACATGGTGATGACTTCCATGTCTTTTACTCAGAAACAGAAGTAGGTCCTGTAACACGTAAACTTTATGATGAGTTGACAGGTATCCAATTTGGTGATGTTGAAGCACCAGAAGGCTGGATTGTCAAAGTTGACTAATTCTTAATAGTAATTGATTATTTTAAGGCTTGCTCTTGCAAGCTTTTTTCTTTTTCGGTAGAATTAAGGAGATACATTAAGAAAGGATGGCTCGAGCCAAGTATCGGGTATAAATCTATGAGTAAAAAAGATAAAAAAATTGAAATCCAAATTAATGATGCCAAAGTAGTCGTCAACAAGGCAACCATCGAAGGTTTTGAACTTCTTGTTGGCAAGAAAGTGATTGGACAAATTGTGGAAATTGATAGTAAGTTTGCCGTTGTTGATAAGGAAAATGTTGCAGGTTTCCACAAAAAAATGGATGATGCAGTAGCTGCCATTATTGAATCGTACAATCTTAATCATTAAAATCCAAAGTAAAGGCTTGCTTTGGTCAAGAAACTGTGATATACTATTTCTTGTTCTTAAGGAGAGATAGCGAAGAGGCTAAACGCGGCGGACTGTAAATCCGCTCCTTCGGGTTCGGGGGTTCGAATCCCTCTCTCTCCATGTCTAAGAAACTGAATCGGGATAGTCGATGTCAAGTACTTAGATGTTTTTTTATAGCATTTTGCTATTGGGGTATAGCCAAGCGGTAAGGCAAGGGACTTTGACTCCCTCATGCGTTGGTTCGAATCCAGCTACCCCAGTAAAAGGTATCGGGTGCATTGGCACCGTCTATGTTAACCATTGTCTTTGCGGGTACCTTTAAAAATATATTGTTATCAAGGGTCAGAATTGGCTGGCTCTTGTTGGAGGATCTTTTTAGAATGAACGAATTTGAAGAATTGCTAAACAGTGTTAGCGAAGTTAACACAGGTGACGTTGTAACAGCTGAAGTTATCTCAGTAGATAATGATCAAGCAAATGTTGTTATCGAAGGAACTGGTATCGAAGGTGTTTTGACACGTCGTGAATTGACAAACGACCGTGACGCAAACGTTGCAGACCTTGTTAAAGTTGGTGAAACACTTGAAGTGCTTGTTCTTCGTCAAGTTGTTGGTAAAGATACTGATACTGTAACTTACCTTGTATCTAAAAAACGCTTGGAAGCTCGCAAAGCTTGGGATAAACTTGTTGGTCGTGAAGAAGAAGTTGTTACTGTTAAAGGAACACGCGCTGTTAAAGGCGGACTTTCAGTTGAATTTGAAGGTCTTCGTGGATTTATTCCAGCTTCAATGATCGATACTCGTTTTGTTCGTAACACTGAACAATTTGTAGGTCAAGAATTTGACGCTAAAATTAAAGAAGTTGATCCAGCTGAAAACCGTTTCATCCTTTCACGTCGTGAAGTTGTTGAAGCTGAAGCTGCAGAAGCTCGTAAAGAAGTCTTCTCTAAACTTGAAGTTGGTTCAATCGTAACTGGTAAAGTTGCTCGTTTGACAAGCTTCGGTGCTTTCATCGACCTTGGTGGTGTTGACGGACTTGTTCACGTGACTGAATTGTCTCACGAACGTAACGTTTCACCTAAATCAGTTGTATCTGTAGGTGATGAAGTTGAAGTAAAAGTTCTTGCTATCGACGAAGAAGCAGGACGTGTATCACTTTCACTTAAAGCAACAACACCTGGACCATGGGATGGCGTTGAACAAAAACTTGCTGCTGGTGATGTTATCGAAGGTAAAGTTAAACGCTTGACTGACTTCGGTGCTTTCGTTGAAGTATTGCCAGGTATCGATGGACTTGTTCACATCTCTCAAATTTCACACAAACGTGTTGAAAATCCAAAAGATGTTCTTTCAGTAGGTCAAGACGTTACTGTTAAAGTTCTTGAAGTAAACGCTGATGCAGAACGTGTATCACTTTCTATCAAAGCTCTTGAAGAACGTCCAGCTAACGCTGAAGGCGAAAACAACGAAAAACGTCAATCACGTCCACGTCGTCCAAAACGTCAAGAAAAACGTGACTACGAACTTCCAGAAACTCAATCTGGATTCTCAATGGCGGATCTTTTCGGAGATATCGAATTGTAAGATAAAAAAGAGGCATGGAAACATGTCTTTTTTTCTATTTTAGAGTATGCTATAATAGTATACTGTTAGCACCCTTAGTGTAATGGATATCACGTAAGATTCCGGTTCTTGAGATAGGGGTTCGATTCCCTTAGGGTGCAAAAAGAAAAACGTTGAATGATTTGTTCGCTCAACGTTTTTTTCTTGCTAAGTTTTAGTGAAATTATTATGTAAAATCTTTTAGTGTTGAAAGGAAAAAGGCAAACATACAGATGGATGGTTACTAGCTTATCCTAAAATCAAAGTTGACTACTGTATTAGCGTCTCTATAGTGGATTTATTGGGGGGAGACAGTTTGGCTAATCTTTTGCAATTTATTAAAGAATTTGATATAATACTCAGTATCTCATATTGGGGTCGTTACGGATTCGACAGGCATTATGAGGCATATTCTGCGACTCGTGTGGCGACGTAAACGCTCAGTTAAATATAACTGCAAAAAATACTAATTCTTACGCTGTAGCAGCCTAAACACCTGCTCGCGTGACTTCTAGCAGATTGCTTATGTTTGTTTAGAGGTTTTATTGATTTATAAGCTACGTTTGACCATTGCCTAGCTGGTTGAAAAGAGATTTATAGGCTCGCAGATAGAAGGCTTGAGTTATGTGTCGTCTATCTGTTAAATGAAAGACATAACCTATGGTTGTAGACGAATATGTTGGCAGGTGTTTGGACGTGGGTTCGATTCCCACCGGCTCCATAAATACTTGAGGCGTCAGCCTTTTATTTGTGTATATAGGAATTTATTATGAAAAAACTTTTGTCTTTGACCGTTTTAGGTCTCTCACTTTTTACTCTAGCTGCTTGTGGAAAATCTTCGTCTAAAACTGAGTCGAAGGGATCTCTGGATAATGAGGCTTCAAAGATTTTAACTGTTAAGCATGGGAATGTTCGCCAGAACTTTGATAAAATCACCATGGCAAATGCTTCTCAAGAATTCTCAGGAGGCTCAAATCTTGATAGCTTGAAGGGCTGGTTTGGTGAACCCTCATCAACTGGTCAAGAGCAAGCAGGAGATGCTAAGCTTGATGTTTATAATTGGCAGTATGACAATGTTGTTGTTACAGCGAAACTCTTTAACAATAGCACTGTGGTTAAGTCAATTTCAAACTTTTCTTACGTCCGTGATCCTAAAATCACACTGAAGATGTACGAAAATCTCAAAAATGGAACTAGCTATGACGATGCTGTCAAAACGCTTGGTACACCTGATGTTTATTCGATTGCAGTCTCTTCAGATGCAACAATGACACAAGCGCTTTGGTCTTCGAACCTTGTTGCTAAGAAGGGTGAAACAGGTAGCCTTACCCTTAACTTTAAAAATGGTGCCTTGGAAAACAAGTCACAAGCAAATTTGATTAATAAGTAATCGCAGTAAAAGATGCCTTTCTAAATCAATGAAGGCTTTTTTTTGTTATAATAAAAGGAGCGATTAAAATTATGGAGATGTAATGACCAAAAAAAGACTATTTTTTATAGGGATAGCCGGTTTAATACTGGTATTCTTATGGCCTCTTTTAAATAACTTCATCCCCTTAATCAAGGAATGGACCAACGCTAAGCATGATCAAGCCTTTTTAAGAGAAGTTTTTAAGCAGGCTAATTTCCAAAATGCACTGATCCTTCTTAGTCTCATGATTCTGTCATCGGCTATTCCTGGAGTTTCAAGTTCTATTTTTTGTATTTTTGTTGGGCTACTCTATGGCCCTTTGCTTGCGATTCCGATGAATATTATTGGTAATACTTTTGGGAATTTGACTAGTTTTGAAATTCTGAGAAGACTTGAAAAGCCAGAGAAGTCCAAACGCATGGAGAAACTTCTAAACTATATTGAGAACTTTAAGCATCGCTTTATTGGGATTTCACTGGCCTTCTCTATTCCATTTATACCATCAGCTCTGGTCAATTATGCTTGTGTTCAAATGAATTTACCCACAAGGACGAGGATTTTGGCGATACTTATTGGAGTGACGCCAGTATCGATTGTTTATGCAGTTAGTGGAGATTTGTTGCTTAATATCCGTCCAATCCGAATGCCATTAGTGGCAGTACTTGCCATCTTGCTTTTTATCTCACTCGTCATTTACTTTATCCATTTTAGGAAGGAAAAAAATGAGCTTCATTCAAGTAACTAAAGAAGAATTTAACACACATGCTCAACAAGTGTCTGAGCGTTCTTTTATGCAAACTGAGGAAATGGCTAAGCTTCTTGAAAAACGTGGATTTAGCATTAGCTATGTCGCTTGGAAAGAAGGAGACCAGCTAGAAGTCTCAGCAATTGTCTACAGCATGCCTATGACTGGTGGGCTTCGTATGGAGGTGAATTGTGGACCGATTCACTTAAATACAGCTCATCTAAGCGACTTTTACCAAGGTTTGAAGGATTATGCTAAGGAAAATGGTTCTCTTGAACTATTAATCAAACCTTATGATACTTATCAAACTTTTGATAGTAATGGTGAACCAACTAGTGATGAGCAGAAGCAATTGATTAGTCAATTGACTGATTTAGGCTATAGCTTTGATGGTTTACAGACAGGCTATCCTGGTGGTGAACCTGACTGGCACTATGTGAAGGATTTATCAGGGATTGAAGAAAAAAATCTCATCAAATCTTTTAGTAAAAAGGGAAAACCTCTGGTTAAAAAAGCCAAAACGTTCGGGATTAAATTAAAAAAACTGAAACGTGATGAGTTATCCATTTTTAAAGAAATCACTTCAGCGACCTCTGATCGTCGTGAGTATAGTGATAAATCGTTGGATTATTATCAAGACTTTTATGATGCTTTTGGTGACAATGCTGATTTTATGGTTGCTACCCTGAATTTTCAAGATTACTATGACCATTTGGAAAGTGATCAAGCTAAATTGGGGGCTAGAATTGTTAAACTCCAGGCTGATTTAGAGGCTAATCCAAAGTCTGAGAAAAAGCAAAACCAATTGAGAGAACTATCAAGTCAGTTTGAGACTTTTGATGTTCGTAAGGGAGAGGCAACTGCCTTTATCGATAAGTATGGTCAGGAAGACATTGTTCTGGCTGGAAGTCTTTTCGTCTATACCCCTCAAGAAGCTGTTTATCTCTTTAGTGGATCTTATCCTGAGTTTAATAAGTTTTATGCGCCAGCGCTCTTGCAAGAGTATGTGATGACACAAGCTATCAAACGTGGTATTACTTTCTATAATTTCCTTGGGATTATGGGGATTTTTGATGGTTCAGATGGAGTTTTGCGATTTAAACAAAACTTTAATGGTTACATTGTTCGCAAGATGGGAACCTTCCGCTATTATCCACAACCGCTTAAATACAAAGCGATTCAAGGAGTTAAGAAACTGCTTGGACGTTCTTAAATTTTAGAGGACTTCGATTTGAGTCCTCTTTCATTATAAGTCTCTATATGGGCTTGGACCATTGTAAAGAGAGATTAGAAATTAAGGAGGTAAGTTGATGAAACTTGCACTATTGGGTACAGGAATGATTGTGACAGAGGTTCTTCCTGTGTTAACTACTATTGAAGGAATTGAGCTTAAAGCTATCATGTCGACACCACGATCACTTGACAAAGCTAAAGCTTTAGCTAAGCAATATGGTTTGGCTCAGGCGACTAGTGATTATGAGGAGATTTTGTCCAATCCAGAAGTTGATACGATTTATGTGGGAACGCCCAACCATACCCACTATGATTATGCTAAGAAAGCACTTTTGGCCGGCAAGCATGTTATTTGTGAGAAACCTTTCACCTTACATTTGGAAGAGTTTGAAGAGCTGGCTAAGCTTGCGCAAGAAAAAGAGCTTCTCTTGATGGAGGCTATTACCAATCAATATTTGGCTAATTTTACAGCGATTAAGGAAGCCTTGTCTGATATTGGAGATATTAAGATTGTGAATATCAATTATTCTCAATATTCTTCACGTTACGATGCCTTTAAGCGAGGAGAGATTGCTCCTGCCTTCAACCCTGAAATGGGTGGGGGAGCACTTAGAGATCTTAATATCTATAATATCCATCTCCTGGTTGGTCTCTTTGGTAAGCCTAATCGTGTGGAATATCTACCTAATGTGGAGCGAGGAGTGGATACGTCAGGAATTCTAGTTTTGGACTATGGTCACTTTAAGGCTGTTGCCATTGGAGCTAAAGACTGTAGTGCCGAGATTCGTTCAACTATTCAAGGAGATAAGGGAGCTATTACCATTTTTGGTGCAACCAACACTCTCCCTGAGATTGGCGTCACCCTCAATGGTCAGAAAGAGAGAGTCGTCAATCTCAATAGTCTACAACATCGTATGCATGATGAATTTGTGGCTTTTGAAAAGATGGTGGCGACCAAGGATTTTGACAGTGTTGCCAAGCAGTTGGAACATAGTCGTCAGGTTATGGAAGTTCTGGATCAAGCTTCGAAAGCTTTGTAACATACAAAAAAACAAGCAGTGGTATTAGCCATTGCTTGTTTTGTCTTATACAGTTGTTGGGAATGAGATCTCAATCAATTTGTCAGTGTGTACTGTTCTGAGTTTGTCCATCAAAACGATATCCTTGTCGATTTTTCGTTTGAGGAAGAATTCACGGATAACTTCTAATTCATTGTCTTTAACAGCACGGTGTTTATTTGAAATCAAGAGTTCATAATGCTTAGGTGCTTGTGTAAAGACAACATCAGTATTCCCAGCAGAGTAGGTCTCTACGAGAAAGGCATCCGTGTTGTCAAGTTGGTTTTGAACAAGTTCTTGGTGTGTACGGGTCGTATTAATGAGTTTCATAGTTTCCTCCTAGGATTTGCCAGTTGTTGTGTTAGTTTCTTTCCATTGTTCGATTCCCCATTTATGACTGCCACGTTTAAGTTTAGCAATGGCTTCGTCAATTGGAAACCAGGCCAGGTTATTGAAATCTTCGAGAGGTTTGCCAATTTTTGAAAAATCTACAACTTCATAAATATAGGCTGGATTGTAATAGTAAGTGTCACGGTGGCTTGAATAGAAGTATTCATCAGCCTGGCCATAGTACTGGCCTAAAGTGGCTGTAAACCCAAGTTCTTCAATTAACTCGCGTTCTAATGCGCTATAGTGATCCTCGCCTGCTTCGATCTCTCCACCTGGGAGAAACCAAGCTCCGTTAGGAGCCTGGACTAAAATAATCTTTGTCTTTTCTTGGTTAGGAATCACAGCATAAACACCGTAACGTGTTTGATAATGAGCTCCCTCAACCTTGTCACCAAATGTTGGATTCATGAGTTGCTCCTTACGTTTATTTGCCTATATTATACTAAAATTTTGCTCATTTTCCTATTGATTTAGGCAGAATTAGGGATAAATTTGAAAATAGGAAATGAAAAGATAAAGAAACCAAGCCATTGCGACTTGGTTTCTTTATTTAATCAGTTTCTTTTGCTGTCTCAGCTTTCTGAGCAGTTTTTTCGGCTTTTTTAGCAGACTTAATGGTGATGTGGCCTTTTGAAGTCATGACTGCCTTGAGATCTTTTTCGTTTGGATTTTCAAGGTAGAAGTCAGTAATAGCGTCTTCAATATGATCTTGGATGGTACGACGTAGTGGTCGAGCACCCATCTTAGGATCGTAACCAAGGTCAACCAATTTTTCCTTAACTTTCTCAGTTACACTGAGGTGGATACCGTTATTAGCCAAGCGTTGGTTGACATTATCAAGCATGAGGTCCACGATAGTGAGGAGATTTTCCTTGCTAAGGGCAGAGAATTCGATAATACCGTCAAAACGGTTCATGAATTCAGGGCTGAAGAAATCTCCAAGCTGGTTAAGCACAGAATTGGTACGATTTTCACGGGCAGCTCCAAAGCCAACGCTAGCTTCTACTTTACCTGTACCAGCATTTGAAGTCATGATGATGATGGTATCCTTGAAACTTACAGTTCGCCCTTGACCATCAGTCAAGCGACCGTCGTCAAGAACTTGGAGGAACATGTGAAGAACGTCTGGGTGAGCTTTTTCAACCTCATCTAGAAGAATGAGTGAATAAGGATTACGGCGGACTTTTTCAGTTAACTGACCAGCTTCGTCGTAACCGACATATCCTGGAGGGGCACCGACTAATTTGGCAACGGCGTGTTTTTCCATGTATTCTGACATGTCGAAACGAATCATACTGTCAGCTGAACCAAAGAGTTCAATAGCTAATTGTTTAGAGAGTTCAGTTTTACCGACTCCTGTAGGACCTACGAAGAGGAAGCTACCAATTGGGCGATTTGGTGCACCCAATCCAACACGATTACGACGGATGGCTTTGGCAATCTTATCAACTGCGGCATCTTGTCCGATAACATGTGATTTAAGATCATCAGCAAGACTAAGAAGTTGTGATTGTTCTTTTTCTTTCAAATCACCGACAGGAATATTGGTTTTTTGTTCCACAATGGCTTCGATATGTTTTTCTGTGATGACAGGCATATCTTGGTCTTTGATGGTTTGTTTTTGCATTTCCTTGTATTTGGCAATTTGATCACGGAAATAGGCAGCTTTTTCAAAGTCTTCGTCACGAGTAGCTTGAGCCTTGAGGTTTTCAGCCTCAATCAAACGTTTGTCGATATCTTTAGGATCAACAAAGTTGAGGGTCAAGTTCATCTTAGAACCTGCTTCATCGAGAAGGTCGATGGCCTTGTCTGGCAAGAAACGGTCTTGAATGTAGCGGTTGGACAATTCTGCAGCTGCAGTAATAGCTTCGTCTGTATATTTGACGTGGTGGTAGTCCTGATATTTAGGTTGAATACCACGCAAAATAGTGATAGTTTCCTCAACCGTTGGTTCGTCAACCTTAACTGGTTGCATACGACGCTCTAGGGCGGCATCTTTTTCGATGATGCGGTATTCGTTGAGTGTTGTTGCTCCGACCAGTTGAAGTTCTCCACGAGCAAGAGCAGGTTTTAGGATGTTTCCAGCATCCATATTGCCATCACCAGCATTACCAGCTCCTACGATTTCATGGATTTCATCAATAAATAGGATAACATCCTGACGTTGACGAATTTCTTCCATGAGTTTTTGCATGCGTTCTTCAAATTGGCCACGAATACCAGTCCCTTGAACCAGGCTGACCACATCAAGACGGATGACTTGTT
Organism: Streptococcus sp. 22.1; assembly: GCF_016648645.1. Lineage (NCBI taxonomy): Bacteria > Bacillati > Bacillota > Bacilli > Lactobacillales > Streptococcaceae > Streptococcus > Streptococcus sp. 22.1. Next base: position 53,538 of record NZ_JACLQK010000007.1, read on the forward strand.
TGCCTTGGAGTTTTTGTGGCACGCTACCGTCAACGATTTTTTGAGCTAGGCCTTCAACAACAGCAGTCTTACCGACACCGGGTTCACCGATGAGGACGGGGTTGTTCTTGGTACGGCGGTTAAGAATTTCGATGACACGAATGATTTCCTCGTCACGACCAATAACAGGATCAATGTCTCCACGACGAGCGATGTCAGTGATGTTAATGCCGAACTCTTCAAGAAGACCTTGTGGCTGTTGAGGAGCTTGTTGGCGTGGTCCTCCTGGACGGCCTGGCCCTTGTGTATTGCCACCGTTTCCTCGGTTACCACCTTCTTGTGTTGGAGGTGTATTGGGAAGATCGCCGTTAGAAGAACGGAAGTTATTTAGGTCGCTGAAGAAATCATCGAAGAAGTTGGAACCTCCTGTTTGATTGAATTGATTGAGGGGGTTCTCTGGGTCAGATTTCATGATTTTATAACAATTTTGACAGAGGTCAACTTGTTGCTGATTACCGTTTACATTGGTATACAAATGAATACTAGCTTCATTAAGGTTACAGTTTTGACAGAGCATATCAGTACCTCTTTTCTATCTGAATTGGGAAAGACCTTTATTGAAAACAATCTTGGTCAAAAAAGGTCAAATCTATGACTCCATTATAGCATGCGGAAGGTAGATTGCAAGTAAAAAGCATCTAGGTTTGGCACTCTCTTAACAAGAGTGCTAACGTTGAATTTTAATTCAAAAACGCTTGTCTAAAATGTATAAATATTATATAATGTTTTTATATTATTCAGAACGAAAGAGAGATACCTATGACACAAGCTAAATCATTTTTGAAAGAAATCGACTTTACCAAGCAGGAACTTGAGGAGTTGATCGATTTATCTATAAAATTTAAACAGTTAAAGAAGGAGAGAATTCCGCATAAATATTTAGATGGCTTAAATATTGCCTTGATTTTTGAAAAAACATCCACAAGAACTCGCTCAGCTTTTACAGTGGCTGGTCAGGACCTAGGTATGAATGTGACCTACCTTGGTGCTGGAGACATTCAGTTAGGTAAAAAGGAATCTGTAGTTGATACAGCCAAGGTGCTTGGTTCTATGTTTGATGGAATCGAGTACCGTGGTTTTAAACAAGAAGATGTTGAAGATTTGGCCAAGTACTCAGGAGTTCCGGTCTGGAATGGTTTGACGGATACCTGGCATCCAACTCAAATGATTGCGGATTTCATGACTTTGAAGGAACACTTCGGTAGTTTGGAAGACTTGACCATCGCCTATATTGGAGATGGTAGAAATAATATGGCCAACTCACTTTTGGTCACTTCGGCTATTTTAGGCGTTAATGTCAAGATTATTGCCCCAGAGGTGCTGCAACCCGAAGATGAGATTGTAGCCTTAGCTCAGAAACATAATAATGGTGCCGACTTAACCATTACAGATGATATTTCAGAGGTCAAGGGAGTGGATATGCTTTATACGGATGTCTGGGTATCTATGGGTGAAGAGGTAGATTTTAAATCTCGTATTGATTTACTCTTGCCTTATCAAATTAATGCAGACCTACTAGCCAAGACAGAAAATCCAGATGTTATCGTTATGCATTGTCTCCCAGCCTTTCATGATCTCAATACCCAAATTGGGAAAGAAATCTATGATAAATATGGTTTGGCAGAGTTAGAAATTACAGATCAAGTCTTCCAAAAATACAGTGACATCATCTTCCAAGAAGCTGAGAATCGTATGCATTCTATTAAGGCCATTATGTACAATTCCTTGAAAAATATTTAAAATTCCCCCATTTTTCCCATAAGTGTGATAAAATAAGTAGGAAATACACAATTAATAGGAGAAATAACATGGAATCACATTTGGTGAGAATCATTAACCGTCTTGAAATGATGGCGGCTGATGGTGGTAATTTGAAACGTAATTTTGAACGTGAAGGAGTGGTTGTTGCCGAAGTATCATTTAGCAACGATCCTGAAAATGGTCCAGTTTTCACATTGCGTGACGTTGAAGCACGTGAATCTTATTCATTTGATAGCATCGACTTGATTGCAATGGAAATCTACGATTTGCTTTACTAATAAATCATTTGGGGACTTTACAAGGTTCCAAAAATTCAGAATGCCTGAAACTATCGAGTTTCAGGCATTTTTATCAGGATGAAAGCATAGGCTAATGCTTGTATGGGTTACCAAAATAGGCAGTATTTCAAATCATTGACAAACCTTTTGGGAAGATGTCATCTTAGGAGGACTTGAGGTGTCTTGCTTGAGAGATTTGATAGCGATGTCTATAACTTAGTTTTTATACTGAAATATCGCATTTATAAGAAAATACTTTATTTTTATACAGTCTTCTGATATAATATTGAAGAATATTAGTAAGGAGTATCTAGATGAATTTTTCATTTCTACCACAGTTTTGGTCTTACTTTAACTATGGTGTCTTAGTAACAATTATGATTTCGGTCTGCGTGGTCTTCTTCGGAACCATTCTTGGGGTTTTGGTATCCTTGGCCAAGCGTTCTGGAATCAAACCTTTGGAGTGGCTAGTAAGCCTTTATGTTTGGGTTTTCCGTGGGACTCCTATGGTTGTGCAGATTATGATTGCTTTTAACCTCATCCACATGAACCTTCCAACTGTGCAGTTTGGGATTTTAAACCTTGATTTGTCACGTATTGTTCCGGGTATTATCGTCCTTTCTTTGAACAGTGGTGCTTATATTTCTGAGAGCGTACGTGCAGGTATCGAGTCTATTCCTAAAGGCCAGATTGAAGCAGCCTACTCACTCGGTATCCGTCCATGGAATACCATGCGTTATGTGGTCTTGCCTCAAGCTATTAAAAATATCTTGCCTGCCTTAGGTAACGAGTTTGTCACTATTATCAAGGATAGTTCGCTCTTGCAAACCATCGGGGTTATGGAATTGTGGAATGGTGCACAAACTGTTGCAACAACGACCTACTTGACTTTGACGCCGCTCTTGTTCGCAGCCTTCTATTATTTGATTGTGACAACAGCTATGACGGCACTCTTGAAACAAATGGAACAACGACTTGGGGAGGGACGTAAATAATGGCAGAAACAATTATTGAGATTAAAAATCTTCACAAGTATTTTGGTAAGAATGAAGTTCTCAAAGGGATTGATCTAGATATTAAAAAGGGTGAAGTAGTGGTTATCATTGGTCCTTCAGGATCAGGAAAATCAACCTTCCTACGCTCAATGAACTTGCTTGAGAAACCTACAAAAGGCGTTATTTCTTTTGAAGGTGTGGATATTACAGATAAGAATAACGACATTTTCAAAATGCGTGAAAAAATGGGAATGGTTTTCCAACAATTTAACCTCTTCCCTAACATGACAGTTAAGGGAAATATCACCTTGTCACCGATTAAAACCAAGGGTGTTTCAAAAGCTGATGCAGACGCGAAAGCTATGGAACTTTTAGAAAAGGTTGGCTTGAAAGATAAGGCAGATGCCTACCCAACAAGTCTATCTGGTGGTCAGCAACAACGTATTGCAATCGCACGTGGTTTGGCTATGGATCCAGATGTTCTCTTGTTTGACGAACCAACATCAGCCCTTGACCCAGAAATGGTTGGTGAAGTTCTTGCCGTTATGCAGGACCTTGCTAAATCAGGGATGACAATGGCAATCGTTACCCACGAAATGGGCTTTGCGTATGAGGTGGCTGATCGTGTTATCTTTATGGATGGCGGTGTTATTGTCGAAGAAGGCACCCCACAAGAGATTTTCGACAATACTAAGGAAGAACGTACCAAGGATTTCTTGAGTAAGGTTTTGTAAGATATTCATTAAGTATGTATACATTGTTTGTGAAGGCTGGAACTTTTCCGGCCTTTTCTTTTTGTGTACTGCTTTTCTAGAATCATTCTTGTTTAGGATAATTTTGCGGAAAAGATGGATAAATATGCTATAATGATGCCGTATCAAAAATAATAAAGTAGGTCAAGAAAAATGCTCATATATGATGCGGCCTTAAAAACGCCTTACCGGATTCTTGGCATTAACCTCCCTAAGGATAGTCTTTTGCACTTATCTAACCTAGGGTTGGCTGCCGGTGAAATGATTGAGGTGGTAACTAAGACCAAGAACAGTGCTATTATTATTGTTAAAGGGAGTCGCTTAGCCTTTGATGCTTCGATTCTAGATAAGATTGATTTGGCACCTGCGGAGGAAAATCAGGAAAAGATACCTCTTTCTGAATTACCAGTTGGACGTTCGGCTATCGTTACTGATATTTTTTCAGCAAATGAGACCAAACGGCGTCTTATGGATATGGGAATTACAAAGCGTACTCGAGTGTTGTTGCGTAAGGTAGCCCCTTTGGGAGATCCTCTAGAAATTAGCTTGAGAGGGTATGAATTAACCTTACGCAAGTCGGAAGCGCAAATGATTAGTGTGGTCATGCTGGACGAGGGAGAGGAAAAGTGACAGAAATTGCATTAATAGGTAATCCTAATAGTGGTAAAACCAGTTTATTCAACCTGATAACAGGGACCAATCAGCGTGTTGGTAACTGGCCGGGTGTAACTGTAGAACGAAAAAGTGGTCTGGTAAAAAAAAATAAGGATTTAGAAATCCAGGATTTACCAGGGATTTACTCAATGTCGCCCTATAGCCCTGAAGAAAAGGTAGCGCGTGACTATTTGTTGAGCCAAAGAGCTGACAGCATTCTAAATGTGGTTGACGCGACTAATTTGGAGCGTAACCTTTATCTGACGACGCAGTTGATTGAGACAGGTATACCAGTCACTTTAGCACTTAACATGAGTGATGTTTTGGAGGCTCAGGGAAAACAGATTAATGTTGATAAATTATCTTATCATCTAGGCGTCCCAGTAGTAGCTACTAGTGCTCTCAAACAAACTGGTGTGGATCAGGTAGTGAGGAAGGCAGCTCATACAACGACTTCTACAGTCGGTGACATTGCCTTTCCAATTTATGACGATAAATTAGAAGCTGCCATCTCACAAATTTTGGAAGTCTTGGGAAATTCGGTGCCGCAAAGGTCTGCGCGTTTTTACGCCATTAAACTCTTTGAACACGATGCTTTAGTTGAGGCTGAGCTAGACTTGTCCCCATTCCAACGAAAAGAAATCAAAGACATCATTCGAATCACTGAGGAAGTTTTCACCGAAGATGCGGAGTCAATTGTCATTAATGAGCGTTATGCCTTTATCGAACGAGTTTGTCAGATGGCTCAAAGTCATACAGAAGATTTTGCCCTGACCTTGTCGGATAAGATTGATAGGATTGTCACCAACCGTATTTTGGCCTTGCCAATTTTCGCAGCAGTTATGTATTTGGTTTATTTCTTATCTATCCAAACTGTTGGAACCATGTGGACAGACTGGGCTAACGATGTGCTTTTTGGTAAGTATGTTCCAGATTTGGTAACTTCTGGTCTTGACTATCTTCAAGTTCAGGACTGGCTTAAGTCTTTGATTGTTGATGGGATTGTCGCTGGGATTGGGACAGTACTAGGATTCCTTCCTCAAATTTTTGTGCTCTTTATCTGTTTGGGCGTGCTTGAGGACATTGGATATATGAGTCGTATTGCCTTTGTTATGGACCGTATTTTCCGTCGTTTTGGTCTTTCTGGGAAATCCTTTATTCCCATGTTGATTTCTACAGGTTGTGGGGTGCCAGCGGTTATGTCTAGTCGAACCATTGAAAATGAAAGGGACCGTCGCATTACCATTATGACGGCAACCTTCATGCCTTGTTCGGCCAAGTTGGAAGTAATTGCCTTGATTGCTGGAGCTTTCTTCCCTAGTAACTCATTAGTAGCACCAAGTACTTATTTTATTGGGATGGCTGCCATTATCTTATCAGGTATTGCCCTCAAAAAGACGAGTTTTTTGGGTGGCCTAACCAGTCCGTTTATAATGGAATTGCCTGCTTACCATTGGCCTAAAGCCATGTCAGTTTTGCGCTATGCCTTTGGTAAGGCTATGAGTTTTGTCAAACGTGCGGGAACCATCATTTTCAGTTTGACAGTTCTTATCTGGTTTATGTCTAACTACAACTTTACGCTACATACGGTAGATACGGAAGCCAGTATTTTGGCGACTCTCGGTAGGAGTTTGTCTTGGATTTTTGATCCACTTGGATTTGGAAATTGGAAGGCAACAGTTGCGGCTCTTACAGGCTTAGCTGCCAAGGAGACTGTTGTTGCCACCTTTGGTATTCTCTATCATAATAGCAGTGAAGCTGGTTTAGCTGCGGCTTTACGAGGAGATTATTCTTCCCTAGCAGCATATTCCTTCTTAGTCTTTAATTTACTTTGTGCTCCATGTTTTGCGGCTATTGGAGCTATTAAGCGTGAAATGGCCAATCTTAAATGGACAATTGGTGCTATCGGTTTTCAAACAGGCCTAGCTTATTGTGTGAGTTTAATTCTTTATCAGTTTGGCCAAGTTGTCGTATACGGCAAGTCAATGACAATTTGGACTTTTGTTGCCTTCTTGCTGTTAGTGACCATGATTTATTTTGTGGTTCGTAAACCACGTCAGATTAAGGATCAAATCATTAGCTTGGATAATCTTCAAGAAGCCCATATTTAGGTTTAGGAGGAATTGTTATGTCAACGTTTATCATTGCCTTCATTATTTTTGCTTTGGCTGGTCTTGGCATCCGTCACTATATCAAAGGAAAAGGTTCTTGTGGCGATTGTGAGTGTTCTTGTCCGGTTAAGGAAGAAATGCATAAGGCTAATCGCTAATAATATATAGAAAAATGGTCTCTTAAATGAATAAGAGACCATTTTCTTACGATTGTAAGAAATGTATAAAGGTATGTAGGTTGGAAGTATGATACTATAGGATAGATAAATAATCTAATTTTTTAACAAAAAAGGGAGATGTATAAGGAATGGTTTTGAACAGGGAGATTGTCCTAATTCATGGGACCTGGTGCGATGGCAATGTTTGGGGAGAATTTGCGACAGGTCTACGTCAAATGGGATACAAGGTGCATACACCTAGCTTTCGTTACCATGACCTACCTTATCAAGAGTGCCTAGCTAAAGTTGGGACTGTTACTTTGCAGGACTATCGAGATGATTTAGTGGCTTTGATTGAAAGTCTAGACCAACCACCACTTATTTTAGGGCACTCTTTAGGCTGTCTGGTGGCTCAAATGGTTGCTGAAAAGACAGAAGTTGCTGGTATGATTCTCATGGGACCTGCTCCGACAGCAGATATTTATGCCTTTTATCCAACCATGTTAGCTTGTTTTGGCAAACACTTTTTACGCTGGGGTTTTTGGAAAAAAGCCATGCCCCCTTATAAAAAGGAGTTTTTCAAGTATTGCATGAATGAACAAGAGGAAGCTTTGAAAGAGGAAGTTTTTGCTAATCTGGTTCCTGAATCAGGAAAAGTTTATACTCAGATGGCTCTTCATTGGTTTGATAAGACAAAGGCAGCTTATGTGGACTTTAGTAACATTTTATGTCCTGTTCTCGTCATTTCAGGAACCAAGGATAAGATGACTCATCCTAATATTGCTAGAAGAACAGCTAAGAACTACCGTGATTCTGTTCTCGTTTCCTTAACAGGTGCAGATCACATGTATGAAAGTGGCAAATACCAGCAGAAGACCTTGAAGGTTATTAAGGGTTGGAGTCAGCAAAATGGTTTTGTGGATTAGTCACGAAACATAATCAAAAGAAGTTGGAAGGCAATTCCAGCTTTTTTAGCTTTCATTTGAGACGTCTTTTTGAAAATTTAGAAAATTTAGTCACAAAGAGTCCTCACTATGGTATAATTGAAAAAAAGTATGTATTGGAGAACACCCATGGCGATAATAATGGATGGTAAGGCCCTAGCTGCTAAAATGCAGGATCAATTGCATGATAAGGTAGCACGTCTAAAAGAAAAGGAATGGATTGTGCCAGGACTCGTGGTAATCATGGTCGGTGATAACCCTGCCAGTCAGGTTTATGTGCGTAATAAGGAACGTGCTGCTAAAAAGGCTGGCTTCCATAGTCAGACGGTCAATCTTTCTGAGAGTATTAGTGAGGAAGAGTTGATTGAAGTTATTGAGCGCTATAATCAGGATCCGCTTTTCCATGGTATCTTGGTTCAATTGCCACTGCCTAATCATATTAATGAAATGCGTATTCTTTTGGCTATTGATCCTAAAAAAGATGTTGATGGTTTTCATCCTATGAATACTGGTAATCTCTGGAATGGTCGCCGTCAAATGGTGCCTTGTACACCGGCTGGGATTATGGAAATCCTTCGTGAGTACAATGTTGAATTGGAAGGTAAGACAGCAGTTATTATCGGACGTAGTAATATTGTTGGTAAACCTATGGCTCAGCTTCTTCTAGAAAAGAATGCTACAGTTACCTTGACCCACTCACGAACACCGCATTTGGCTAAGGTTTGTAGCAAGGCAGATGTCTTGATTGTAGCTATTGGACGTGCAAAATTTGTAACGGAAGAATATGTCAAAGAGGGTGCTGTTGTCATTGATGTAGGAATCAACCGTGATGAAGAAGGCAAACTTTGTGGTGACGTTGATTTTGATCAAGTGAAAGATAAGGTTGGCATGATCACGCCTGTTCCAGGTGGTGTAGGCCCTATGACTATTACTATGTTGATGGAACAGACCTATCAAGCTGCTCTTCGTAGTGCGAAAGGATAGTTTATGAAAGTTGATGACGATTTAGCTAGGCAAGTGATAACACCTCGCTTGAGAGAGTCTCACAAGGGTTCTTACGGTCGAGTGCTTTTAGTTGGTGGGCTTTATCCTTATGGTGGTGCCATCATTATGGCTGCCATAGCTTGTGTCAATAGTGGGGCAGGCTTGGTCACAGTGGCTACGGATCGTGAAAATATCACAGCCCTTCATGCTCATCTCCCTGAAGCCATGGCTTTTGACCTTAGAGAGACTGAAAGATTTCTTGAGAATCTTAGGGCAGCTGATGTGGTATTAATCGGTTCTGGCCTAGGTGAAGATGGTGCAGCTAGTCAGGCTATGGGCTTGGTTCTGGCAAATATTAGGGCAGATCAAAATTTGGTTGTTGATGGTTCAGCTCTCAATCTTTTGGCTAAGAAAAATAAGAAGAACCTACCAGATTGTCATCTTACTCTCACCCCACATCAAAAAGAATGGGAACGCTTATCTGGTTTAAGGATTCCAGAGCAGACAGTTTCCAACACTCAAAAAGCCTTGGGAGAGTTCCGAGCTGGGACAATCCTGGTTGCCAAGAGTCATAAGACGGCTGTCTATCAGGGTGAAAAAGTAGCTCATTTAGAAGTTGGTGGGCCTTATCAAGCCACAGGAGGAATGGGAGATACCTTAGCTGGTATGATTACTGGTTTTCTGGCCCAGTTCGCTTCAATTGATCGCTATAAGGCTGTTACAGTAGCTACCTGGCTTCACTCAGCTATCGCTGATGATCTGGCTAAAAATGCCTATGTGGTTTTGCCGACTCTTATCAGTAAAGCCATTCCTAGCTGGATGAAAAAGTTGTCATTATAATCTAAAAAACGTGTCTTGTATTGAGGCAAGTTTTTTTAGATTTCGACATTTTTTTAAGTTTGCTAAAGCTTATTTGTGATAAAATAAAAGAGAATTTTTATGAGAACATAGAGGAAAAAAAGTGACATCATTTTCGAAAAAACTCAGTCAAAAATGGGAAAAACGGCGCCAAAAACAAAAAGAAAAACGAGCGAATAAGCCTAGAAAGCCAGTAAACATTTCACGTCGTGTTTACTTGCTTTTTGGTGTAGTCTTTGTCCTTTTTTTGTTGCTTTTTGCACGTTTGACCTATATGCAGGTTTATAACAAATCGTTTTATACTAAGAAATTAGAGGATAACTCCAAGTATACGGTTAGAATTGCAAGCGAGCGTGGGCAAATCTTTGATGCTAAAGGGGTTGCTCTTACAACCAACCAGAGTAAGGACGTTATTACCTTTACACGTAGCAATTTGGTGTCATCAGATACTATGAAGAAGGTCGCTGAAAAGTTAGCGACCATGGTAACACTAACGGAGACGAAGGTAACAGCACGCCAGAAACGCGATTTCTATCTAGCGGATTCTGCCACCTACAAACGTGTGGTTAATGACCTTCCAAAGGACAAGAAAACAGATAAGTTTGGTAATAAATTAGCTGAAGCTACTATTTACAACAATGCTGTTGATGCCGTTCCTGATGAAGCAGTGGATTACACTGAGGATGAGCTTAAGATTGTCTACATTTACTCACAGATGAATGCTGTTTCTAATTTCTCAACAGTCACATTGAAAACAGGAGACTTGACGCCTGAACAAATTGCGATTGTAGCAGCTAAACAGAAGGAACTTAATGGTATTACGGTTGCTAAGGATTGGGAGCGTCATACGGTTGATTCAGCCTTGTCTCCTCTCATCGGGAAAGTCTCAAGTTCAGAAGCAGGTTTGCCACAAGAAGATGCCAAGGAATACCTCAAAAAAGGTTATGCCCTTAATGACCGTGTAGGAACTTCTTATCTAGAAAAAGAATACGAGGAGAAACTACAAGGGAAACATACTGTTCGTGAGATTACAGTAGACAAGGAAGGCGAAGTTGCTAGTGATAAAATCACTCAAAAGGGAAGTAAGGGTAACAATCTGCAGTTGACCATCGACCTTGATTTCCAAAAGGGAGTTGAAGATATCTTAGGTCAACAGCTTTCTTCAGAGATTTCAGAGAACAAAGCTACCTATTCTGAAGGAATGTATGCCGTTGTTATGAATGCTGACACTGGTGCTGTACTTGCCATGGCGGGGCAAAAACATGAACAAGGAGCACAAGATTTTAAAGCAAATGCCTTAGGAACAATCACTGATGTCTTTATTCCAGGATCTGTTGTTAAGGGAGCGACCCTAACTGCTGGTTGGCGTTCAGGTGCCATCTATGGAAATCAGGTCTTGACTGACCAACCAATCAACATTGCTGGTTCAGCCTCGATTACGTCTTGGTTTACAGATCAAGGTAGCCGTCCTATTACCGCGACACAGGCTCTAGAATATTCATCAAATACCTATATGGTGCAGATTGCAATCAAACTACTTGGCCAACAATATGTTCCAGGCATGGCCTTGTCGACTGACAATATGGATAAGGCCATGACGACACTTCGTGATACCTACGCTGATTTTGGTATGGGGGTATCTACAGGGCTTGATTTGCCTGGAGAATCAGAAGGTTATATTTCTAAGAATTACAATGTAGCCAACGTCTTGACAGAAGCTTTTGGTCAGTACGACTCTTATACAACTATTCAATTGGCTCAATATGTTGCTTCAATTGCAAATGGTGGTAAACGTGTAGCACCTCATATTGTGGGAGGTATCTATGATGCTGGTACTAATGGTAGCTTAGGAACTCTAGCTTCAACGGTAGATACACGTGTATTAAATACCTTACCTCTTGATTCTGAGCAGATGGGGATTATCCAACAAGGCTTTAATGATGTCGTTAATTCCGGTTCTAGCCTTGCGACTGGTAAAGCTATGGCAAGTTCTATTATTCCAATTAGTGGTAAAACAGGGACAGCCGAAACTTATGCAACGGATGCTTCCGGTAACTCTGTAACAACGGTTAACCTTAATGCAGTGGCCTATGCGACTGCCAAAGATGGTACTAAGTTGGCAGTTGGGATTATGTATCCACATGCTCTAGACTGGAAGAGTAAGGCTCATCAAAATGCGGTCAAAGCTATCATGGAACTTTATCAAAATACTCACTAAATATGAAAATCTCTTGTGCCTTGCACGAGGGATTTTTCTGTGATATAGTGTTTGAGTATTTGTTCTTGGGTAAAGACATATCCATGACAGTGACAAAAGATAAGAGATGAATAAAATCATATAAAGAACAGGAGACCTTCATGCTTTATCCTACTCCAATTGCGAAGCTGATTGATAGTTTTTCAAAACTCCCTGGAATTGGGGCTAAAACAGCGACACGCCTAGCTTTTTATACTATTAGCATGTCTGATGAAGATGTCAATGATTTCGCAAAAAACCTCTTAGCAGCCAAACGTGAATTGACTTATTGTTCGGTCTGTGGTCGTTTGACAGATGATGATCCCTGTAACATTTGTACAGATGAAACGAGAGATCGTACTAAGATTTTGGTTGTTGAAGACTCCAAAGATGTTTCAGCTATGGAAAAGATTCAGGAATACCGTGGTCTCTACCATGTGCTTCAAGGGCTTATTTCCCCTATGAATGGTGTTGGACCAGATGATATTAACTTGAAAAGTTTGATTACTCGTCTTATGGATAGCGAGGTTGACGAAGTTATCATTGCTACTAATGCAACAGCAGATGGTGAGGCAACATCTATGTATATTTCACGTGTCCTCAAACCTGCGGGAATCAAAGTGACTCGTTTAGCGCGTGGTTTGGCTGTTGGTTCTGACATCGAGTATGCTGATGAAGTGACCTTGCTAAGAGCTATCGAAAATCGAACAGAACTTTAGGAAAAGTGTTGGTAAGTCCAGCGCTTTTCGTTTGCAGTAAGTAGGTTTCTCATTAAAAATTTGGTAAAATAAAGTAAACGCTTTAATGACGAGGGATCATGATGCAGATTGAAAAGATTTTAAACAACAATGTTGTTCAGGCTTTGGATAATAATGTGGAATACATTGTCATGGGCAAGGGACTGGGCTTTCAAAAGAAGGTCGGAGACTTTGTTGATAAGGAAAAGATTGAAAAGACTTTTGTTTTAGAAAATACAGAGGCAGTAGATGAATGGTCTCGTGTTTATGTCAATTTGCCTGAAGGTGAAATGCAGGTCTTTTTGAATATCCTTACTTTTGCTGAAGCTGTCTTACAAACCAAGTTTGACCCCTCTTTTTTCATCGCCCTAGCTGACCACCTACATTACGCCATTGAAAGAAGTGGAGAAGGTATTTCTCTGCAGAATCCCTTGGCTTGGGAGGTTCGAAAATTTTACCCTCGGGAGTATGAGATTGGAAAACAAGCTCTTTGTTTGATTGCCAAGGATTTAGAAGTTAAATTGGCAGATGATGAGGCTGCCTCTGTCGCTTTACATTTTGTCAATGCACAAAAGGATGCGGGTCTCCATGAAAAAGACCGACAGATGACTCAAATTGTGGTTGGGATTAGTGACATTGTCCGTCTTCATTTTGGTTATGATTTGGATGAGGATAGTTTCTCGTATAACCGTTTTATGACCCATCTCCAATACCTAGCCCAACGGATTGTGAGTGGGGTTAGTGGTGGTAAAAATGATGCTTTTCTTTACGAGCAGGTTAGGGTAAATTATCCAGAATCCTTTATCTGTACCCAAAAGATTGCTAACTATATTAAGACAGGTTACACTTTTGAATTGAGTTTGGACGAACAGGTCTATTTAACCATTCATATTCAACGTCTTAAGGATAGTTTGGATAAGTAAGCGATTCACGGAGAGGCCATACAAAAAGCAGACAATTAGACTTAAGTCTGCTTTTTCTGTGTCCTTATGGTATAATGAGGTGATTAATATTAAACTAAAAATACTCAAAGTTAGGATTCTATGTATTTGAGTATTTCTATAAAAAGCTAATGAGTTAGTGAAAGGAAGCGAGCGGTTCTGTGCTTGGAGTGAGCATAGCCGTTCCTAAAGAATCTTATGTATATTGAAATGATTGACGAGACTGGACAAGTCTCTGAGAAATTAAAAGAACAAACTTTGGAGTTGCTAGATTTTGCAGCACAAAAACTTGGCAAGGAAGACAAGGAAATGGCTGTTACATTTGTAACCAACGAACGCAGCCACGAACTAAACTTGGAATATCGTGATACAGACCGTCCAACGGATGTCATTAGTTTGGAGTATAAGCCTGAGTTAGATATTAGCTTTGATGAGGAAGAGTTGGCTGAAAATCCTGAATTAGCTGAAATGATGGGAGAGTTTGATAGTTATATCGGTGAACTCTTTATTTCCGTTGATAAGGCTCATGAACAAGCTGAGGATTATGGACATAGTTTTGAACGTGAGATGGGTTTCTTGGCTGTTCACGGTTTTCTCCATATCAATGGCTATGACCATTACACCCCAGAAGAAGAAGCGGAAATGTTTGGATTACAGGAAGAAATTTTGACTGCTTATGGACTTACGCGACAATAATCCACAAAAAAAGTGGAAAAATAGAGAATTTACAGCTAGTTTTGAGTTTGCTCTGACAGGAATAATAACGGCTTTTAAAGAAGAACGCAATATGCGCAAGCACTTGGTTTCAGCTATCTTGGTGGTATTGGCTGGCTTGATTTTCCGTGTGTCTGCGACAGAATGGCTCTTTCTTTTGATGGCAGTTTTTCTCGTAATTGCCCTAGAGATTGTTAATTCTGCCATTGAAAATGTTGTCGATTTAGCTAGTAATTATCACTTTTCAATGCTAGCAAAAAATGCCAAGGATATGGCCGCTGGAGCTGTTTTAGTGGTTTCTTGTTATGCAGTTATTACGGGGATGATTGTTTTCATACCTAAAATTTGGCACTTAATTTTCAATTAAAACGAAATAGGAAAGAAGTTATATGACATTTAAATCAGGATTTGTGGCTATTCTCGGCCGTCCTAATGTAGGAAAATCAACGTTTTTGAACCATGTTATGGGGCAAAAGATTGCTATCATGAGTGATAAGGCTCAAACAACCCGCAATAAAATTATGGGAATTTACACAACCGATAAGGAACAGATTGTCTTTATCGATACCCCAGGGATTCACAAGCCTAAGACGGCTCTTGGGGATTTCATGGTGGAATCTGCTTATTCAACCCTTCGTGAGGTTGATACAGTCCTCTTTATGGTACCAGCGGATGAGCCTCGTGGTAAGGGTGATAATATGATTATCGAACGCCTCAAACAAGCTAAAGTTCCAGTTATCTTGGTAATCAATAAGATTGACAAGGTCCATCCAGATCAGCTCCTAGAGCAGATTGACGATTTCCGTACACAAATGGATTTCAAGGAGATTATTCCGATATCTGCCCTCCAAGGGAACAATGTTTCCCACCTTGTGGATGTCTTGAGTGATAACCTTGAGGAAGGGTTCCAATATTTCCCAGCGGACCAAATCACCGATCACCCTGAGCGTTTCTTGGTATCAGAGATGATTCGTGAAAAAGTCCTTCAGTTGACACGTGAAGAAATTCCACACTCTGTTGCGGTTGTCATTGATGAGATGAAGCGTGATGAAGACACGGATAAGATTCATATTCGTGCGACAATCATGGTTGAGCGTGACAGCCAAAAAGGGATTGTTATTGGTAAACAAGGTTCCATGCTCAAGAAAATTGGTACCCTTGCTCGTAAAGATATTGAAGTCATGCTCGGGGACAAGGTCTTCCTTGAAACCTGGGTTAAGGTTAAGAAAAATTGGCGTGATAAAAAACTTGATTTGGCCGATTTTGGTTACAATGAAAAAGAATATTAAAAAGCTGGGCACTTGCTCGGCTTTCTTGCTAGAAGGAGGAGCAGATGCCTGAGTTACCTGAGGTAGAAACTGTTAGACGAGGTTTAGAAAGGTTAGTAGTAGGTCGGACTATTTTGTCGCTTGAGGTCAAGGTTCCAAAAATGATTAAGACCTCCTACGATAGTTTTTTGACTGATTTACCTGGTCAAGCCATTCAAGCCCTGCGACGAAGAGGCAAGTACTTGATTTTTGACTTTGGACAGTTGATTATGATTTCCCACTTGCGTATGGAGGGAAAATACCTGCTGTTTACAGATCAAGTTCCTAGCAACAAGCATTTTCACTTATTTTTTAAGTTAGATGATGGCTCCACCCTCGTCTATCAAGATATCCGCAAGTTTGGGACCTTTGATTTATTGGCTAAAAGTCAAGAGGAGGCTTATTTTACAAGGAAAAAGCTTGGTCCTGAGCCTACTAAGAAGGCCTTTAAATACGCTCTATTTGAGAGAGCCTTGATGAGTTCTGCAAAGCCCATTAAAAGTCTCCTCTTGGAGCAAAAATTGGTGGCTGGTCTAGGAAATATCTATGTTGATGAGGTGCTTTGGGCGGCCAAGGTTCATCCTGAAACGCCAGCAAAGGAACTCAGCAAGGCAGCCATGAAGCGGGTCCATGATCAAACGATTGCCATTTTACAGCTTGGCATTGAAAAAGGCGGCTCAACCATAAGGACCTATCGTAATGCCCTTGGTGAGGACGGAACCATGCAGAACTATTTGCAGGTTTACGGAAAAACGGGACAGCCTTGTCCACGCTGCGCAAGCACAATTGAGAAAATCAAGTTAGGAGGGAGAGGGACACATTTGTGTCCTCATTGTCAGAAACGATGATTATTGGGTTAACAGGTGGTATTGCTTCAGGAAAATCAACGGTTGTTGAAATGATTAAAGAGGCAGGTTACAAGGTCATTGATGCTGATCAGCTTGTCCACGATATGCAGGCCAAAGGAGGCCGTTTGTATCGTGCCTTGCTTGATTGGTTGGGAGAGGGGATTCTCCTTCCTAATGGAGAATTGAATCGTCCTAAACTAGGGCAACTGATTTTTTCGAATGAGGAGATGAGACATCGGTCTGCTGAGATTCAAGGGACAATTATTCGAGAGGAACTAGCAACTCAAAGGGATTGTTTGGCTAAGAAAGAAGATGTTTTTTTCATGGATATTCCCTTACTTATTGAGAATGGGTATCAGGACTGGTTTGACCAGATTTGGTTGGTGGCAGTGTTACCTGAGGTCCAGCGCCAACGCTTGATGAAACGTAATCACTTAAGTTTTGAGGAAGCTAAGATGCGTATTGATAGCCAAATGTCTTTAGAAGAGAAAAAGCCTTATGCCAGCTTGGTTCTTGATAATAATGCTAGTCTCGATGATTTGAAGGAGAAAGTGAAGAGCGCAATAAATGATTTACCTAGCTCCTCATAGCTAGTCATTGTGATATAATGGATAGTGAATTTTAGAAAGAAGATGATTATTTGCGCCAAGAAGAGCTTAAAAGTACTGATTGGCAACGTAACCTTAAAATTGCATGGATAGGAACCTTTTTTACTGGAGCTAGTTTCTCCATTGTTATGCCTTTCATGGCCCTCTACATTGAGGAACTAGGTGTTAAAGGAGACATGGTTGAATGGTATACTGGTTTGTCTGTTGCCGTCTCTGCTTTAGCCTCAGCTCTGGTTTCTCCTGTTTGGGGACGCTTAGCTGACCGTTATGGCCGAAAGCCCATGATGATTAGAGCCAGCATGGTGATGACTTTTACAATGGGAGGTCTTGCCTTAGTCCCAAATGTTTTCTGGCTGCTTTTCTTAAGAACGCTGAATGGTTTGTTTGCGGGGTATGTTCCAAATGCCACAGCTTTAATTGCTAGTCAGGTTCCTCAGAACCGTTCTGGCTATGCCCTGGGGACCTTATCTACGGGCCTAACGGCAGGTGTTCTGATTGGCCCTTTGTTAGGTGGTACCCTGTCTGAGGCGTTTGGTATGAGAGGGACCTTTTTTTTGGTGGGCCTCATTCTATTTATCTGTTGCCTCTTAACTGTCTTTGGTTTGCGAGAGGATTTTCAACCTATCGAAAAGGGAGAGATGATGACCCTTTCTCAGGTTTTTGCGAAAATTCCCAGCAAATCTATCTTAATTGGCCTTTTTGTGACCAGTATGATTATCCAGATTTCTGCCCAATCGATTGCGCCTATGTTGGCCCTCTATATTCGTTATTTAGGTCAGAGGGACAATATCCTGTTTTACTCAGGTTTAATTGTTTCTGCTATGGGCTTCTCTAGTCTCTTGAGTACCCCTTTTCTGGGAAAATTAGGAGACCGTATTGGGAATCATCGCTTGCTTTTAATAGGACTATTTTATAGCTTCCTCTTGTATTTCCTCTGTGGTTTTGCCGGTTCAGCCTTGCAATTGGGTATCTTACGTTTTGCCTATGGCTTCGGTGTGGGTGCCCTTATGCCTAGTGTCAATTCTTTATTGACCAAGATGACACCCAAGGAAGGAATCTCAAGAATATTTAGCTTTAATCAAAGCTTTTCATACATTGGACAAGTTTTAGGTCCTTTTGTTGGTTCAGCAGTTGCGACTGGACTAGGTTATCGCTGGGTCTTCTTTGTGACCGCAATGATTGTCTTTGGAAATTTTGTCTGGTCCTTAATCATCTTTAGAAAATTGCTAGGAGTCAAGAATATAGGTGAGAGTTAAAATTAATTTAAAGTGTAGTGAATGTGGGAGCATCAACTATCTCACAAGTAAAAATAAACAAAATCATCCTGAGAAAATTCAGGTACCCAAATTCTGCCCCAAGGATAGAAAAGTAACCTTACATGTTGAATCTTAAAGGGTTCTATGGTAGAATAAAAAGGACTTTTTCGGAGGAATAACTATGTACGACTTATTATTAACGCTGCTCTTGGTGATGTCAGCTATTATTGTGATTGCGGTATTCATGCAGCCACAAAAGAATCCAAGTAGCAATGTCTTTGATGGTGGTGGGTCAGAAGCACTATTTGAACGTAGTAAACCACGTGGTTTTGAAGCCTTTATGCAACGCTTTACAGGAATCATGGTTTTTCTATGGATTGTAGATGCAATCGTCCTTTCCATTCTCTCAAGTAAGTAATGAGCTGACTGAGGTTGGCTCATTTTTTGCGTTATAGTCAATAAATAAAAGAAAAGGAAATCATGAAAGAATCTATTATAAATTATTTGAAGGAGCATGGGAAATCCAGTGTAAACGACATTGCCCAGGCTCTTAATCATGCTGGGGGAGAAAAGTTTCCTCAGCTCATCAAGGCCATATCAGCCATGGAAAGTAAGGGGCAGTTGCGTTTTAATCGAGATGGCTCTGTTTCCTTGCGTCCTAAGAAAGAAAATCCAAATCAGGTGACTGTTGAAGGTGTTTTCCGTGCCAATAAGAACGGTTTTGGTTTCTTGCATGTCGATGACAGTGAAGATGATATGTTCATTGGTCGTAATGATGTTGGCCATGCTATTGACGGTGATACTGTTGCTGTTGTTATCAAGAAGCCAGCGGATCGTTTGCGTGGGACGGCAGCAGAAGCACGGGTTGTTGAAATTGTAGAACGTTCGCTTAAGACTGTTGTAGGGAAATTTATCCTTAGCGACGAGAAAGAACCTTATGCTGGTTACATTAAGTCTAAAAATCAAAAAATTCAGCAGCCAATTTATATTAAGAAAGAACCAGTTGCCCTAGACGGTACTGAAATTATCAAGGTTGATATTGAAAAATACCCTAACCGTCACTATGATTATTTCGTAGGAAGTGTTCGTGACATTATTGGTCATCAAGGGGATGCTGGTATTGATGTCTTGGAAGTCTTAGAATCAATGGATATTGTTTCAGAGTTCCCAGAGGATGTCATGGCGGAAGCAGAAGCTGTACCAGATGCACCTAGTCAGGAAGACCTCCTTGGTCGTGTTGACCTTCGTCAAGAGGTAACCTTTACTATTGATGGAGCTGATGCGAAGGACTTGGATGATGCGGTCCATATTAAACGTTTGCCAAATGGTAATTTTGAGCTTGGTGTTCATATTGCCGATGTGTCCTACTATGTCACTGAAGGTTCAGCTCTTAACCGTGAGGCCGTAGCACGTGGGACTTCGGTTTATGTGACAGACCGTGTGGTGCCAATGTTGCCTGAGCGTCTTTCAAATGGTATTTGTTCACTAAATCCCAATGTTGATCGCTTGACTCAGTCAGCCATTATGGAGATTACTCCAAAAGGTAAGGTGGTTAATCATAAGATTTGCCAATCTGTGATTAATACAACCTTCCGTATGACCTACAGTGATGTCAATGAGATGTTGGCTGGAAATCCAGAAAAGATTGAGCAGTTTAAGCCAATCATGGAGTCTGTATCAGCCATGGCAGAACTGCATAAGATTTTAGAAGACATGCGTGAGCGTCGTGGTGCCCTTAACTTTGATACATCTGAAGCTCGTATCTTGGTAAATGAGAAGGGGATGCCAGTGGATATCGTGGTGCGTGAACGTGGAACAGCCGAGCGAATGATTGAATCCTTCATGTTGGCTGCCAATGAATGTGTGGCAGAGCATTTCGCTAAGGCTAAGTTGCCATTTATCTACCGTATCCACGAAGAGCCAAAAGCTGAGAAATTGCAACGCTTCATGGATTATGCCTCTATTTTTGGTGTTCAAATCAAAGGAACTGCCAATAAGATGGATCAGCTAGACTTGCAAGAGTTTATGGCCAAAGTTCAGGGAAAACCTGGAGCAGAGGTCATGAACATGATGCTGCTTCGTTCAATGCAACAAGCCCGCTATTCAGAACACAACCACGGACACTATGGACTTGCGGCTCAGTATTATACCCACTTTACTAGTCCAATCCGTCGTTACCCAGACCTCTTGGTTCACCGAATGATTCGTGAGTACACTAACAATATGTCTCAAGAAACACGTGAACATTTTGAAGAGGTTATTCCTGAGTTAGCGACATCATCTTCAACTCTTGAACGTCGTGCCATTGATGCCGAACGTGTCGTTGAAGCTATGAAAAAAGCGGAATACATGGAAGAGTTTGTTGGTCAAGAATTCGACGGTATTGTTGGAAGTGTGGTTAAATTCGGTATGTTTGTGGAATTGCCAAACACCATCGAAGGTTTGGTTCACATCACCACCCTTCCAGAATTTTACAATTACAATGAACGTACCATGACACTTCAGGGTGAAAAAACTGGTAAGACTTTCCGAGTTGGTCAGCCTATCCGTGTTAAATTAACACGTGCGGATAAGGAAACAGGAGACATTGACTTCCAATACCTTCCAAGTGAGTATGACATCACTGAAAAAGTAGACCACAAGGCACGTCAGGAACGTGAAGAGAAGGCGAAAACCTTCCGCAATAGAGGTCCACGTCGTGACCGTCAAAATGGAGACTTCGAACATCGTGGTAAACGTGGGGATAACCGTAACCGTCAAGATGGTAATGGTCGTAAAGGCTCTTATGACGAAAAACGTAAGTCATCTAAGAAACCAGACAAACGTAAAAATCAAAACCGTCCTCATAATGATAACAAGGGACGTGAGAGTGGTCGTCGTAAGAAAAAAGGGAACAAACCTTTTTACAAGGACGTTGCTAAAAAACGAAAATAGGATGAGAATGGAGGGACTGCTATGCCAAAGGGTGAAGGCAATGTTGTTGCTCAGAATAAAAAGGCTAGACATGACTATAGTATCGTTGATACTATTGAAGCAGGTATCGTGCTGACAGGAACAGAGATTAAATCTGTTCGTGCGGCCCGCATCCAACTAAAAGATGGCTATGCCCAAATCAAGAATGGTGAGGCCTGGTTAATCAATGTCCATATTGCTCCTTTTGAGCAAGGAAATATTTGGAATCAAGATCCAGACCGTACGAGAAAGTTGTTGCTTAAGAAAAAACAGATCACCAAACTTCAAAATGATCTTAAGGGTACAGGAATGACCCTAGTTCCTCTTAAGGTCTACCTAAAAAACGGTTTTGCCAAGGTATTGCTCGGTATTGCCAAAGGGAAACACGATTACGATAAACGTGAGTCTATCAAGCGTCGTGAACAAGAGCGTGATATTAAACGTATTATCAAGAGTGTTAATCGTTAAACTGCCTATCATCTAAGACTACTATAGTCTTAGATGATTTTTTGTTTTTGGCTTTAAGACATGATATAATGAGAGTACCATGCGGTCTTTAGTTAGGATACTAGCTATACCTGACTCTAGCTGTGATACTGTAAAGGAGATTAGCGATGCCAGTAGATGCTAAAACAAAATACAAGGCCAAGAAGACTAAGATTGTTTTCTTTGACATTGACGACACCCTTCGTGTTAAAAAGACAGGCTACATTCCTGAATCTATTAAGGCTGTTTTCAAAGGGCTTAAAGAAAAAGGAATCTTGACGGGGATTGCCACAGGACGTGGCTACTATGGTGTCGTTGAGGACATTCGAGACCTAGAGCCCGATTATTTTGTAACCATCAATGGAACTTATGTGATTAATCGAAAAGGGGAAGAAATTTATAACCAACCCCTCGCTCGTGAGGTTACAGAAGCCTTTGTTGCTTGGTGCAAAGAGATTGGGATTGCTTGGGGCTTTGCTGGTAAGGATAAGCCAGTTGTCTCAGAGCGTTCAGATTTGATTGATAATGCTATGAAACCAGTCTATGGTCTTTGTGATGTGGAGCCAGACTTTCACTTGTCGAATGATGTTTACCATATGTGGACTTTTGCGGAAAATGATGGTGACCTTGAATTACCAGAAGAACTCGCATCCCATGTCCGTATGGTACCCTGGCACGAACATTCCTCTGACGTCGTAGCAAATGGTATCTCAAAGGCCTCTGGTGTCGAGCATGTCTTGGAGCATGAAAATCTTAAACCAGTCAATGCCATGATGTTTGGTGATGGTCCAAACGATATGGAAATCTTTGACTATGTTGGACTTAAGATTGCGATGGGTAATGCCACACCAGAATTGAAAGAAAAAGCAGATTACGTTACAGGAACAATAGAAGAAGATGGCATTTTCAATGCCTTGGAGGAACTCGGATTGGTAGAAAAAGAACTTCATTTCCCACAACTTGACTTGGATACAGTAGAAGGTCCAGTCGCAACAATTAAAACAAATCATGGTAATTTGGTCATCAAACTCTTCCCTGATCATGCACCATTAACAGTTACTAACTTTGTCAATTTGGCCAAGAGTGGCTACTATGATGGTGTGATTTTCCACAGAATTATCAAGGACTTTATGATTCAAGGTGGTGACCCAACTGGTACTGGTATGGGTGGTGAGTCAAGCTTTGGTGGTAGCTTCCAGGACGAATTTTCTGAAGAGCTCTATAACCTCCGTGGTGCGCTTTCTATGGCTAATGCTGGACCAGATACAAATGGTAGCCAATTCTTCATCGTTCAAACGTCTGAAATTCCTTATGCTAAAAAGGAACTCGAACGTGGTGGATGGCCAGCACCAATCGCAGAAGCTTATGCTGAAAATGGGGGAACACCTCATCTAGACCGTCGTCACACAGTCTTCGGTCAATTGGTGGATGAAGACTCTTACAAGGTGCTTGATGAAATTGCCAATGTTGAGGTTGGGGCTCAAGATAAGCCACTTGAGGATGTTGTAATTGAAACAGTTGAGGTAGCAGACTAAGATGAAGATTGGAGACAAGCTTAGGGGTGTTATCACAGGCATCAAGCCTTACGGTGCCTTTGTTTCATTGGAAAATGGTACCACAGGCTTGATTCACATCTCAGAGATTAAGACAGGTTATATCGACAATATCTACAATACCTTAAAGGTAGACCAGGAGGTCTTAGTTCAAGTTGTTGATTTTGATGAATTTACACAAAAGGCCAGTCTTTCTTTGAGAACCCTTGAGGAAGAAAAAAATAAAATCCCTCATCGTCATCGTTTTTCTGATAGTCGTTTGAACTATGGCTTTAAACCTTTGGCAGAAGCAATGCCAGGATGGATTGAAGAAGGACTTGACTATCTTAGACAAGAGCATGAGGAGAAATAGCAAAAGCTGACTCACGATGAGTCAGCTTTTTATATGGCTATTGAATTTGAGTGCAAACGAAAAGGTCCTCAACTTAATTGAAGACCCTTCTGGATTAATTAAACATCAAAATAGAGCAATTCTTTTGGTGTGTGTGTGAAGACTTCAAAGCCGTCTTTTGTAACATAACCACAGTCCTCGATACGAACACCAACTTTTTCAGGAATGTAGATACCTGGTTCAACTGAGAAGCACATTCCTTCTTCAATGACCATGTCATTTCCTTCCATGATAGAAGGGAATTCATGCACATCCATTCCGATACCGTGTCCGAGGCGGTGGTTGAAGTATTCGCCGTAACCAGCTTTTTCAATAACATTACGTGCTGCAGCATCGACTTCGCTGGCAGTTACACCTGGTTTAATCATATCTAGGGCAGCCTGTTGAGCTTCTAAAGTCAAGTGGTAGATTTCTTTTTTGAAATCATCGGGTTTTCCAACAGCGACTGTTCGCGTCATATCTGAAGCATAGCCATTCACCATACAGCCCAAGTCGAAGAGAAGAAGAGCATCTTTTTCAATTTTGTTGCTTCCAGGAATGCCGTGTGGGTTGGCTGCATTGTTACCAGTCAAGACCATAGTTTCAAAGCTCATTTCATAGCCCAAGCGTTTGATGCCAAATTCGATTTGAGCAATGATGTCTGTTTCAGTAACATCGAGAGAAATATTGTCGAAACCGATATTAACAGCTTTATCAGCATAATCACCGGCAACAAGCATTTTTTGAATTTCATCAGCTGACTTGATAACGCGCATTTTTTGAATGAATGGTGTCAGGTTTTCAAAGCGACCTTCAAAGACCGATTGCAATCCTTGGAACTTGGTCACATTAAGATTGTCAAACTCTGCATAAATAATAGGGCTGTCTGTGCTTGCTAGGCCAGCTTTGATTTTTTGCCATGGATTTTCAGAGTCTACATAACCAAAGACTGGGAAGTCGAGTACAGCAGAGGCACGTGCAACCTCAAGAGCAGGTACAAATAGGGCAGGCTCACGATTTTCATAGACGAAGAGGAACATTTGGCGTTCATGTGGGTCACAATCAAAACCAGTAAGATAATTGACAGTTACAGGATCTGAAACAATAGCTAGCCCTGCTTTATTTTCATTCAAAAAATGACGAATGCGATCAAGTTTAGACATAGAAAAAAACTCCTTTGTATTTCTTACACTCATTCTGTCACTTTTATAAGGAAAATGCAAGCTGTTTTTTTGGCTTTTCATTAAATCATTTACTTTCATTGAGACTTTTTTAGGCTAGTTTTGTAAGCGATGGATAGTCTTGGAAACACGAAATGAGAGGCCTTTTTCTGAAATGGCTTTCTTCCTCATAACCACAAAGAAGGAATCCCTTTCATTTTTTTGTAAAAAATCAGTCAAAATAATTGAAAGTGTTTTCAGAATCTGATACAATTAGCGTGAAAGAGTGAGCGTAAAATGAGAAAGGAAGTGTTTTTATGAATACTGATGAAACAATCACTATTTATGACGTTGCGCGTGAGGCAGGCGTTTCGATGGCGACTGTGTCTCGTGTGGTAAATGGAAATAAAAATGTAAAAGAAAACACCCGAAAAAAAGTGCTTGAGGTCATTGATCGTTTGGATTATCGTCCAAATGCGGTTGCGCGTGGCTTGGCGAGTAAGAAAACCACTACTGTAGGAGTTGTCATCCCAAATATTGCAAATAGCTATTTTGCTACTTTAGCAAGGGGGATTGATGATATTGCAACGATGTACAAGTACAATATTGTCCTTGCTTCTAGTGATGAAAATGACGATCACGAAGTTACCGTGATTAACTCTCTATTTGCCAAACAAGTAGATGGTATCATCTTCATGGGTTACCACTTGACGGAAAAAATTCGTGCAGAATTTTCTCGTACCCGTACTCCGATTGTCCTAGCAGGAACAGTGGACCTCGAGCACCAATTACCGAGCGTTAATATCGACTATAAAGTTGCCGTTGAGGATTCTGTAACGCAACTTGCCAAGAATAATGAAAAGGTTGCCTTTGTATCAGGACCACTAATTGATGATATTAATGGCAAACTCCGTCTAGCTGGTTATAAGGCTGGACTTGAAAAGAATAATTTGCGTTACAATGAAGGTCTTGTCTTTGAAGCCAAATATAGCTATAGAGATGGCTTTGATTTAGCACAACGTGTTTTGAACTCTGGTGCCACTGCTGCCTATGTTGGAGAAGATGAATTGGCTGCAGGTCTCTTGAATGGCCTCTTTGCTGCAGGTAAATCAGTTCCAGAAGACTTCGAAATCATCACAAGCAATGACTCACCAATTACAAGCTACACACGTCCAAACCTTTCTAGTATTAATCATCCTCTCTATGATTTAGGGGCAGTTAGCATGCGTATGTTGACTAAAATCATGAATAAGGAAGAGCTCGAAGAAAAAGATGTTATTCTTAATCACGGTCTTACCTTACGTCAGTCAACAAAATAAAAAAGGAGTTGGGACATAAGTTTGTCTCAACTTCTCTTTTTTAGAAAAAGGGAGAACCAATGACTTTTGAGGATGCTTATTTTAAACAGAAGATCCTAAAACAGGATAGCCTAGAGCCTTTTGGTTTTACAACTACTGAGCAAGGTTACGAGTTCAGAAAAACACTGATGGCGGATGAACTTGAAGCTCGATTGCTTATTGATTTAGAAGGTAAGTTGACGGGACAGGTTGTTGATATCGATCTTGATGAGCCTTATGATATCTTCAGGAGTCCTCAGGCCACTGGAACTTACGTTGGTCAAGTCAGAGAAGCTTATGGAGAACTTCTCTCACAGCTAGCTGATTCTTGTTATGAAAATCAATTGTTCTCATCTCCACAAGCTAATCGCCTAGTTCAGTTTTTAGTTCAAGAATTTTCAGACCAAGCAGACCATCCTTTCGAAAAGGAACCAAGCTATTTGTCCTTTAGGGTTGATGGTAAATGGTATGCCTTGTTTTTTCCTCTTAAGGGAGAAAAACTAGGGCTTGATGGAGAAAAGGCGGATTTAATTTATGATGTGGTTAACCTGAAGGTTAATCCAAAGCAAATGGATAAGCTCTTGGAAATGGATGGGGTTTTTCCTAGCTACCATATGTCCAAGAAGACCTGGATTAGTCTTGTTTTAGACGAGACATTGTCGGACCAAACCATTATTGAGTTTCTTAGTGACAGTCGCTCCCTAGTGGCCCCAAAACATCTTAGAAAGGCTTTTGAGCCTCATTATTGGATTATCCCGGTAAATTTGAAATACTACGATATTGGAGAGGAGTTCTCCGCAAATGAGGAGATCCTTTGGACACAGAAAGCTAGTATGCAAAAGGGAGATTTGGTGGCTATCTATATTACGGCACCTACCAAGACCATACGTTACCTCTGTCAGGTTTTAGAAGCGAATATCCCTAATCAAGGTTATCGTGAAGAGGCGAGTATTAAGGAGTTGATGCGGATTAAACCCTTATACACCTTTAATGACACCGAATTTGACAGTGATAGGCTAAAGAGTTTAGGTATCAAAACTGTGCGAGGTCCAAGACATATGACGGATGAGTTAGTTCAGGCCTTATCCCCTTACCTAAAAGAAAAATAGAAGGAGGACATCATGCGAATTTTGATTGCACCTGATTCCTTTAAGGAAAGTTTGTCTGCAAAAGAGGTCGCCTTAGCTCTCAAATCGGGCTTTGAAAATGCCTTACCCGACGCTGATTTTGACCTCATGCCAATAGGTGATGGTGGCGAGGGCACCTTAGATGCTCTTGCTGAAAATCTAAATCTTGAGAAGAAAAGTATCGAGATTCCTCATGCCTATACAAGTGATGGAAGTGTTTCTTTTGCCAGCAATGGCCAGACTGCCGTTTTTGAAATGGCTGCGATTTGTGGCTTGGAACAGATTCCTAAGGATAAACGAAATCCTCTAGCTCTAACGACACAAGGCGTGGGTGAACTAATTGTTCATTTGGTTCAATCTGGCATCCGAGATTTTATCATAGGCGTAGGTGGGTCTGCTACCAATGATGGTGGTATTGGTATGGCATATGGATTGGGTTATCGTTTTTATGACTCTCAGGGACAGGAGCTTGAGCCAATAGGTGCTAATCTTGGTCTTATTAAAAAGGTATCCTCTAAAAATAAGATTGATTTGTCTGGTGTTACTATTCATCTGATTACTGACGTAGATAATCCCTTGTGTGGTCAAGATGGAGCGACCTATATTTTTGGTGGACAAAAAGGCCTAGCTCCTTCACAATTTAAAAAGGTTGACCAAGACATGACACAATTCTACGAAAACTTTGCTCCTGAGGTTTTAAAACTGGCTGGTTCAGGAGCCGGAGGAGGCATGGCAGCGGGTTTAGTAGCTTTTGCAGGTGCAGAAATTAAATCAGGGATTGACTTTGTACTTGATTGCGTTGATTTTGATCAACGTGTGAAGGAAGTTGATTTGGTCATAGTTGGTGAAGGACGTATGGATAGCCAGTCCTTGTCTGGTAAAGCACCGGTCGGGGTGGCTAGGCGGACACCATCAGCTATTCCCGTCATTGCTATCTGTGGTAGTTTGAAGGATGACTTGCCTGATTTTCCAGTAGCAGGTATCACAGCTGCTTTCCCTATCATTGGACAAGTATTAGAGTTAGACCAAGTTTTAGCTACCGCTAAGGAGAATCTCTATCGCACAGGACTCAATATTGGGAATGTCATCAAGCTCAGTAAAACATTGTGATATAAGAAAAAGCTGACTTTGCATCAGCTTTTATTTTCCGAATAGTTTAGCAAAAAATCCCTTTTTTTCAAGGATAGGTTCAGTTTCACTAGGAGCAAGGATATCAGGATAGAGTTCTGAAAATAACACTTTATCAAGATTCTCTGCTTGATTACTATGTACGATAAGACCGTATGGTGAGTGGGCCTTGGCCTCGTCAACGATAGTTGCAGAAATATTTAGTGCTTGAGCGGTCTTGATATAGGTAAATTGTGTCTGGTCGGCTAATTTTGGCGAAAGTTTGAGACTAAGATTAGGGTAAACGGCTAATAAGTCTTTTAATATTTGCGGAAAATTGTCAATTACAGTTTTCTTTTCGGCATTTTCCAATAGAACAGCTAGGACTACACGTTCCGCATAGGTTCCAAAATACTGACGAAGTTCATCGGGATTTAGGCGTTTTTCACCACTAGCGCATTGGAGCACTTTGTTTTCAAGTGAAGTCATAGGAATCTCCTCTTAGTTTTCTACTTGTATTATACAATATTTTGAATTCCTTTTCATTTGAGTTGCTTTCTGAGATTTTCAAAAACAATTGAAAATATTAAAAAATAGAAAATCGCTAGAAAATTCTGGTTTTAATTTGCTTAAGCCTTGATATTATGGTAATATATAGGTGTAAAAAATTTTAACTCATAAGGAGAGTATTGTAATGTCAATTATTACTGATGTTTACGCACGCGAAGTCCTTGACTCACGCGGTAACCCAACACTTGAAGTAGAAGTTTACACTGAATCTGGTGCATTCGGTCGCGGTATGGTTCCTTCAGGAGCTTCAACTGGTGAACACGAAGCAGTAGAACTTCGTGATGGTGACAAAGCTCGTTACGGTGGTCTTGGTACTCAAAAAGCAGTTGATAACGTAAACAACGTTATTGCTGAACACATCATCGGATTCGACGTACGTGATCAACAAGGTATTGACCGCGCAATGATCGCTCTTGACGGTACTCCAAACAAAGGTAAACTTGGTGCCAACGCTATTCTTGGTGTGTCTATCGCTGTAGCACGCGCAGCTGCTGACTACCTTGAAGTTCCACTTTACAGCTACCTTGGCGGATTCAACACTAAAGTTCTTCCAACTCCAATGATGAACATCATCAACGGTGGTTCTCACTCAGACGCTCCAATCGCTTTCCAAGAATTCATGATTGTACCTGCTGGTGCACCAACATTCAAAGAAGCTCTTCGTTGGGGTGCTGAAATCTTCCACGCACTTAAGAAAATCCTTAAAGAACGTGGACTTGAAACAGCCGTAGGTGACGAAGGTGGTTTTGCACCTCGTTTCGACGGAACTGAAGATGGTGTTGAAACTATCATCAAAGCTATCGAAGCTGCTGGATATGTACCAGGTAAAGACGTATTTATCGGATTTGACTGTGCATCATCTGAATTCTACGATGCAGAACGTAAAGTTTACGACTACACTAAATTTGAAGGTGAAGGCGCTGCTGTTCGTACTGCTGCAGAACAAATCGACTACCTTGAAGAATTGGTTAACAAATACCCAATCATCACTATCGAAGATGGTATGGACGAAAACGACTGGGACGGTTGGAAAGCTCTTACTGAACGTCTTGGTGGTAAAGTTCAATTGGTTGGTGACGACTTCTTCGTAACTAACACAGCTTACCTTGAAAAAGGTATTGCAGAACACGCTGCTAACTCAATCCTTATCAAAGTTAACCAAATCGGTACTTTGACTGAAACTTTCGACGCTATCGAAATGGCGAAAGAAGCTGGATACACAGCAGTAGTATCACACCGTTCAGGTGAAACTGAAGATTCAACAATCGCTGATATCGCAGTTGCAACTAACGCTGGTCAAATCAAGACAGGTTCATTGTCACGTACTGACCGTATCGCTAAATACAACCAATTGCTTCGTATCGAAGACCAACTTGGTGAAGTTGCAGAATACCGTGGTTTGAAATCATTCTACAACTTGAAAAAATAATTCTATAGTCATATAGAATAAAAAGAGGTTCCTTAGGAATCTCTTTTTTGTGTTTCTAAAGAATCTTAGATTGTGTTATGCATTGTCTCTAAATAGAAACTCTAAACATAAAAAGCCCCCTCAATCCTATTGATTTAGGGGACTTCGTCTTAGAATAGACCTTTAATCTTGTCTAAAGCTCCACTAACCATTTCGTTACCTGAAACAAGTGACTTAGCTTGGTCAAAGTATTCGCCCAAATCATCTTTATTGTCATCGACAAACTTTTTAGCAGCTTCGAAATCTTTCTTTTCGATCATTTCTTTTACTTGGTTAAATAGGTCCATTGGATTCATATCTGTTCTCCTTTATAAGTTTTTTTACAAAAACTATTTAATCACGCTTATAGCAAACTAGCAAGAAATATGTTTGAGGCGAGTGCTATGAGGATTATGATTTTCCAGTTAAGTACGATTGATAATTGTTTAATCTAAAAAAGGCAGTCCAAACAGGACTGCTTTTAAGGCTTATTGTTGTTCCGTTGAAGAACTACTTGACTCTGATTCACTTGAACTTGAGCTCGATTCAGATTCTGCAGGATGTAGTTCCTTGTAAGATGGGGTCTTGAATAGATCAGCTGTTGATTTATTGCCTTTTTGTTTGTAGAGGCTGGTTGATTTATCTTTCAGCTTTTTATTGATTTCTTTTAGTTGATCCATCTGTTTAGTGTAGGAAATCTTGCTAGAATCAACATGCTTCAAACCGTTTGGCGTATAGAAACGAAGAAGGTCACCTGTTTGAACAGCGTCACTCATCGAAAGCTGAGTTGCTACTGCCTTACGAATGGCTTCGTTATCTTTTTTAGTTGTCTCATCAGGGTTGGTAATTTCTTCCCCTGTTTGAGTGTTATAAAGTCGACCAGAGTAGCTGGTGTATTGAGGAGTAACATATTGACCTGAGGTTCTAAATGCGACGGTTTGCTTATTATCGGGAGATAGGAGGTCTTGTCCCATCTGGATATAAGAGCTAGTGTCAACTCCAAGAACGTGAAGGAGAGTTGGAAGGGCATCAACCTCACCACCAAAGGTGTTAGAGATACCACCACCAGTATAGCCTGGAATATGAATCATGTAAGGAACACGTTGAAGCATGGCTTTATCATAGTTTGACCAAGTTTCAGGGTTCTTACCGAGAAGTTCAGCAAGATTGCTGCTTCGTGTATCAGAGATACCATAGTGGTCACCGTACATGACAATAATCGAGTTATCGTAAAGACCGGTTTCCTTGAGGTAATCAAAGAAGTCTTTGATTGCTGAGTCAAGATAGTTAGCTGTTGCAAAATATCCGTTGACTGTCTCGTCTTTTGTTTCGGCAAGTGGGAAACCTTGTTCCTTTTCATCGCCTGAGAGAGAAGTATATGGGTAGTGGTTAGATACTGTAAGGTATTTAACGTAGAAAGGTTGTTGCATTTGTTCCAGATATTTGATGGAATCTGGGAACATGTACTTGTCATTTAGACCATACTGGAAGGAGTTTTCATCAGTTTTTTCAGTGAAGGCTGATGAGTCAAAGAAGTAATTATACCCCCATTGTTTATAGGTATTATTACGATTCCAGAAGGATCCAGTGTTTCCATGGAAAACAGCTGATGTATAATCGCCTGTTTGAGCTAGGATAGATGGTGCAGCATAGGCTGTATTGGTACCGCCATAGTTTACCATGTATGAGCCTGTGCTTAGTCCAAAGAGAGACGTTTCCATCAAGGTTTCAGCATCAGAAGTTTTACCTGATTTAACTTGGTGGAAGAAGTTTGAAAAGGCTAGAGTTTCATTTGAGTGATAAATGGAATTGATGAATGGTGTAACCTCATAGTCTTGACCGTCTACTTTGAGCTTGTAGTCAATGAGGAACTGTTGGAAGCTTTCCAGGTGAATAACGATGACGTTTCTTCCTTTAGCAATTCCGTAATACTTAGGATCAGGTGCTGCGTAATGCTCTTTAACGTAAGCTTCAACCTTTTTCATATCCTCAGCTGTTGCAGATGAACGAGCCTGTGAGGCCTGATAAGTTAAGTTACCAGAATAGGCTGTGAAGAAGGGGAGCCCCATAGCACGAACAATATAGTTATTTGAGAAACCACGTGTCAACAACTCGCCACGGTTAACTTCCGCTAAAAAGAGGTTAACTGAGAGAAGGAGTGTCGACAGTGCAGTAACGGCAAAACTAGCTCGTTTGTTAAATGGCTTGCTGTCCATTTTAAGCTTTTTCCTGAAACCAGCATAGATGAAGAAAGGAACATCAATCAGGTAGAAAAGATAGCTTGGCTCAAGAAGGTTCTTGGCTGAGTCTCCTAGTCCTGCTGCCGAACTAGAACTTGCTAGGATGGTATTTACAGTGATGAAGTCTGTAAACTCTCCAAAGTATATCACATTAGCAATAAGTAAGAGGTTAAGGATGACATAGATAGCAATGGTAATGCTGTAAAAGAAACGTCGTTTCTTGAAGTATAGTCCTAAACCCAGAAGCATTAATCCTAGTGGAATAGGGTTGATCAGCGAAAGCATAACCTGATATCTGCTTTCCAACTCAAGATTAATGTTGACGTAATAAGCGAATATGGTTTTTAGCCAGTAAAAGAAGAGTAACAAGAGGATAAATCCAAGTCTTGATGAAACTCCTTTCCAAAAGGCTTCAGTAATTTTTTTCAAAGTAATACTTCCTTTGATTCTATATTATCTTAATCATTATACCAAATAAGATAATGACTCTCAAAAATTTACTGCCATTGAGTGTGATATTCCTTGACATATAATTGATAAAATCTAGTCACGAAACAGAAATAATAGCATTTTTTTGGTATAATAGTAACATGAGTATATTGACGGTAAGTCCCTTTGCGGAGAAAAAAATCAAACAAGGAAAACAGCTTCTTTTAGCCGAAGATTTTCCAAATATAACTGAAAATAATCAGTTGGTTTATCTGTATAGCCGATCCAAAGACTTTTTAGGAACGGGCTATTTGTCAAGTCAAAATAAGGGGATAGGATGGTTTCTGTCCCCTAAAAAACAACAATTGACAGTGACTTATTTTCAAGGACTTTTTGAAAGGGCTAAGGCCAAACGTCAATCCTATTATGATAATGAGTTGACGACAGCTTTTCGTCTTTTCAACCAAGATGGTGATGATTTTGGTGGTCTCACAATTGATTTATATGGGGATTATGCCCTCTTTTCATGGTACAATGCCTTTGTTTATTCCTTGAAAAATGATATTGTAGAGGCTTTCCAAATGGTCTTTCCTGAGGTCTTGGGAGGCTATGAGAAAATCCGCTTCAAGGGTCTTGATTTCGAATCAGACCATCTTTTTGGGCAAGAGGCGACTGATACCTTCACCATTTTAGAAAATGGGGTAACTTATGAAGTTTTCCTCAATGATGGGCTAATGACGGGGATTTTCCTTGATCAGCATGAAGTGCGTGATGGTTTAGTTAATGGCTTAGCTTTGGGGAAATCAGTTTTGAATATGTTCTCCTATACGGCAGCTTTTTCAGTGGCTGCAGCTATGGGAGGAGCGGTTGAAACGACATCGGTTGATTTGGCTAAGCGTTCACGTGAATTATCGACGGCTCATTTTGAAGCTAATGGCTTCAGTATGGAAAATCATCGCTTGGTCGTGATGGATGTCTTCGATTATTTCAAATATGCCAAGAAAAAAGGCTTATCTTATGACCTTATCGTCATCGATCCGCCAAGCTTTGCTCGAAATAAGAAACGTACTTTCTCAGCAAATAAGGATTACCACAAGTTAATTGCACAAAGTCTTGATATTTTATCAGAGCATGGGACAATCATCGCAAGTACCAATGCTGCTAATATGACAGTGCAACAGTTTAAGAAACAACTACGTAAGGGCTTGGGAGATGTTTCAGCGGACTTCGTTAACCTGCAACAATTACCAGCGGATTTTACCGTCAATCCTAATGATCCAACATCAAATTATTTGAAAGTATACACAATAAAGGTAAATAAATGAAAATTGTAGTTCCGATTATGCCAACTAGTTTAGAGGAGGCACAAGCGCTTGAACTGTCTCGTTTTGAGGGGGCAGACATTATTGAATGGCGTGCAGATTTTTTAGATAAGGATAGTATCTTAACGGTTGCTCCGGCTATTTTCGAGAAATTCGCAGGCTTTGAGATTGTCTTTACCATCCGTACAACGCGTGAGGGTGGTAGGCTTGAGTTAACGGATGCAGAATATGTCGCACTGATTAAGGATGTAGCTGCGATTTATTCGCCAGATTATATTGATTTTGAGTATTTCACACGTAAGGCTGTCTTTGATCAAATGCTCGAATTTTCAAACTTGGTTTTGTCTTATCATAACTTTGAGGAGACACCTGAAAACCTTATGGAACTTTTGTCTGAGATGGCAAACTTGACACCACGAGTGGTTAAGGTGGCAGTTATGCCTAAGCATGAGCAGGATGTTCTCGACCTTATGAACTTCACACGTGGCTTTAAGGCCTTTAATCCTGAGCAGGAGTTTGTGACCATGTCAATGGGTAAACTAGGTCGTTTGTCACGTTTTGCGGGCGACTTGATAGGGTCATCATGGACCTTTGCCAGTCTTGATAATGCAAGTGCTCCAGGACAAATTAGTTTAGCAGACATGCGTAGAATCAGGGAGTTTTTGGATGCAGATTGATGGACACACACGCCTAGCAGCTGTTGTTGCCAATCCTATCAAGCATTCGATTTCGCCATTCATTCATAATTCGGCCTTTGAGAAGACACAAGTTAATGGTATTTATGTGGCCTGGGAGATTCCGGAATCAGACCTAGCCGAGACAGTTGAAAATATTAGACGTTACGACATGTTCGGTATCAATTTGTCCATGCCATATAAGGAAGCAGTTATTCCTTTTTTGGATGAGATTAGTCCTGCAGCTCAACTGATTGGTGCTGTCAATACAGTTGTTAATTGTGATGGGCGTTTGATTGGTCATAATACGGACGGTTTTGGCTTTTTTGCTAGTCTAAAGAACTTTAGCCCTAAAGATGCCCATCTGATGATTTTGGGTGCTGGTGGTGCGGCTAAAGCTATTGTGACGCAGGCAGTTCTTGATGGTGCCAAAAAAGTTAGTGTCTATGTTCGCCCTCAGTCATTGGATAAGGCAAAAGAGAGCTTTAAAGCCTTACTTGAACAGGCAACTTGCCACTTGGAGTTTCATGCTTTAAATGATCTTAAGTATTTTCAAGAGGAACTAGGCCAGGCTAGTTTATTGGTGAATGCGACGAGTGTAGGTATGGATGGTGCATCCTTGCCTATTCCTACAGATACAAAATTTCCTAAGGGACTCTTGGTTGCTGATATCATTTATCAGCCTTTTGAAACACCTTTCTTGGCCTTGGCTAGAAAACAGGGAATAGAGGCTGTGAACGGACTTGGCATGTTGCTTCATCAAGCAGCAGGTGCCTTTAAATTGTGGACAGGCAAGGACATGCCAACAGACGCCATTTGGCAGGAATTAGAAAATATATACAATAGCTAGGAGGGGACGACTATGAAACTAGAGGTAAATTTAACACATAACCCTTATGACATTATTATTGAAAAAGGAGCCCTTAAGACTGTCGGTCAATGGGTGAAGTCACTTTGGGAACCACAAAAGATTGCCCTTATTACGGACAATCATGTGGGAGCTCTATATGCAGAAAAAGTTAAGCTTAGCCTGGAGCACGAAGGTTTTGAGGTTGTCGTTTTTGATTTCCTAGAAGGTGAAGCGAGTAAAAATCTTAAGACTGTTAACAAGGCTTATGAGTTTTTGATTAAGAATGGCATGACTCGTAGTGATGGCATTGTTGCTCTTGGTGGTGGCGTTGTTGGAGACTTAGCAGGCTTTGTTGCTTCAACTTATATGCGTGGCATTCACTTCGTTCAGGTTCCAACCAGTCTAACTGCCCAAGTGGATTCATCTATTGGTGGTAAGACGGGTGTGAACACACCATTTGCTAAAAATATCGTGGGAACTTTTGCTCAGCCTGATGGGGTTTTGATTGACCCTAATGTCCTTGAAACACTTGGTAAACGTGAATTGATCGAAGGTATGGGTGAGGTTGTCAAATACGGTTTGATTGATGATCCTGAGCTTTGGCAGCTTCTTGAAAGCATTGATGGTTCGGTTCACAGTATCCTAGAAAACTCAGAAACCATTATTTACCGTTCATGTAACGTTAAGCGTAAAATTGTGGTTGAAGATGAGTTTGAAGGTGGTGTCCGTATGTACCTAAACTTTGGTCATACGATTGGGCATGCCGTTGAACAAACAGCTGGTTACGGTAAAGTCATGCACGGTGAAGCGGTAGCTATCGGAATGGTTCAGATTTCACGAGTTGCTGAGGAAAAAGGTCTGATGCCTAAGGGGATCACACGTCAAATCGCTGAGATGTGTGTCAAATTTGGCTTGCCAGTAGACTATGAGCCATGGCGTGTTGAAGAGCTCTATACAGCCCTCACACATGACAAAAAAGCTCGTGGCAATAGCATTAAGACAGTTATCGTTCCAGAGATTGGTAAGGCAGCTATCAATCAGATTCCTTTAGTCGAAATGAAAGAGTACTTGGAGAAATAAATGAGATATTTAACAGCAGGTGAGTCTCACGGCCCACGTTTAACAGCAATTATCGAAGGTGTTCCAGCTGGTCTTCCCTTGACGGCTGAAGATATCAATGATGATTTGAAACGTCGCCAAGGTGGTTATGGTCGTGGTGGCCGTATGAAAATTGAGTCTGATAAGGTTGAAATCACTTCTGGTGTGCGTCATGGGAAAACAACAGGGGCTCCAATCACCCTTCATGTTATCAATAAGGACCATCAAAAATGGTTGGACATCATGGCTGTGGAAGACATTGAAGACCGTTTGAAAACCAAACGTAAAATCACTCACCCACGTCCAGGACATGCTGACTTGGTTGGTGGAATGAAATACCGTTTCGATGATTTGCGTAATTCCTTGGAGCGTTCTAGTGCGCGTGAAACAACTATGCGTGTGGCAGTAGGTGCTGTCGCTAAACGTATCTTGGCTGAGCTCGATATTGAAATTGCTAACCATGTTGTTGTCTTTGGTGGTAAGGAAATTGATGTGCCTGAGAATTTGACGGTAGCTCAAATCAAGGAATTGGCTCAACAATCAGAGATTTCAGTTGTTAACCAAGAACGTGAACAAGAGATTAAAGACTACATTGATCAAATCAAAAAAGAGGGAGACACAATCGGTGGTGTCGTTGAAACTGTCGTTGGTGGCGTTCCTGTTGGTCTTGG
Source organism: Streptococcus sp. 22.1 (assembly GCF_016648645.1). Classification (NCBI taxonomy): domain Bacteria; kingdom Bacillati; phylum Bacillota; class Bacilli; order Lactobacillales; family Streptococcaceae; genus Streptococcus; species Streptococcus sp. 22.1. Next base: position 91,112 of record NZ_JACLQK010000007.1, read on the forward strand.
TTCTTATGTGCAATGGGATACAAAACTTGATGCTAAGATTGCTCAAGCAGTTGTATCCATCAATGCCTTCAAGGGTGTGGAATTTGGTCTTGGTTTCAAAGATGGCTACCTCAAGGGCTCCCAAGTGATGGACGAGATTCTCTGGAATGAAGAGGATGGTTATACACGTCGCACTAACAATCTTGGTGGTTTCGAAGGTGGTATGACCAATGGACAACCGATTGTGGTGCGTGGGGTTATGAAACCCATACCAACCCTTTACAAGCCTTTGATGTCAGTAGATATCGAAACACACGAACCTTACAAGGCAACAGTTGAGCGTTCAGATCCAACGGCCTTGCCGGCAGCAGGTGTTGTTATGGAATCCGTAGTTGCTACAGTCCTAGCTAATGAAATCTTGGACAAATTCTCTTCCGATAACATGGAAGAATTGAAAGAAGCGGTAGCACGTCATCGTGACTATGTGAAAAACTTTTAAGCAGCATCAGACAATAGATGGGAGTAGTAATGAGTAAGAAAACAATTTATATCGCAGGATTGGGCTTAATTGGTGGTTCCTTGGCTTTAGGGATTAAAAGAGACCACCCTGATTATGAGATTCTTGGATATAATCGCTCTGACTATTCTCGAAATATTGCGCTTGAGCGTGGTATCGTTGACCGTGCAACCAGTGATTTCAAAGAGTTTGCCCCACTTGCTGATGTGATTATCCTTGCAGTGCCAATTAAGCAAACTGTGGCCTACTTGCACGAATTGGCTGACTTGGATCTCAAAGATAATGTCATCATCACAGATGCAGGGTCTACTAAGTTGGATATCGTTGAGGCAGCTGAACGTTACCTAACAGGTAAAAATGTTCAGTTTGTAGGTTCCCACCCTATGGCTGGTTCCCATAAATCAGGGGCTATTGCAGCCGACGTGACGCTTTTTGAAAATGCCTATTATATTTTCACACCGACAAGTCTGACAAGAGAGACAACTATCCCAGAGCTTAAGGACATCTTGTCTGGGCTTAAGTCACGTTTTGTGGAGATTGATGCGGCTGAACACGACCGTGTAACCAGTCAAATCAGTCATTTTCCCCACCTTTTAGCTTCTGGTCTTATGGAACAGGCGGCTGATTATGCTCAGGCCCATGAGATGACCAATCACTTTGCGGCTGGGGGGTTCCGAGATATGACCCGTATTGCTGAGAGTGAACCGGGTATGTGGGCTTCCATTCTCATGACTAATGGGCCTGCTGTCTTGGATCGTATTGAAGATTTCAAAAAACGTTTGGACCATGTGGCTGACTTGATTAAGGCTGAGGATGAGAATGCCATTTGGGAGTTCTTTGACAATGGTCGTAAGAAGCGTAAAGAGATGGAAATCCACAAAAAGGGTGGCGTGGAAAGTGCCTTCGATATTTTCGTGGATGTGCCCGACCGTGAGGACGTTATCCTTAGCATTATGGAATTGTTGCGAGGAACGTCTTTGGTTAACCTTCGTATCAATGAAGAAAATCGCGAGGATATTCATGGTATCCTTCAAATTACTTTTAAAAATGAAAAAGATCGTACACATGCTAAGACTGTTATTGAAGCCAATACAGACTATCATGTGGTGATCGCCTAGGAGAATAAAATGACAAATATTTATGATTTAGCAAATGAGTTGGAACGTGGCATTCGTGCCCTTCCTGAGTACAAAACTTTGGTAGAGAAAAAAGAAGCTATCGCAGCTGATGCTGAGGCTAGTGCTCTTTTCAAAGAGTTCACTGATTTCCAAGAGGATTTCTATGCTAAAATGCAAGCTGGTACAATGCCAACAGCAGAAGAACAAGCAGCTGTTCAAGAATTGGGGCAAAAAGTGGAAGCTAATGCCCTTTTGAAAGAATACTTGGCTGCACAACAAGGCTTGTCTGTTTATTTGAATGATATTGAACGTATCATCTTCAAACCTTTGCAAGAATTGAATAGCTAATCAGAGAGGGTGTGTCAGTTGACAGGCCCTTTTCTGCATTCAAAAGAGATTGTCTAAGAATGAAGATCAAATATTAAGGAGGAAAATGATGGCTCGTAAAATTGGAATTATTGGTATGGGAAATGTTGGAGCTGCGGTAGCTCATGGAGCTATTGCTCAAGGTTTAGCTGATAGTTATGTCTTTATAGATATCAATGAGAAAAAGGCTGAGGCGGATGCCCAGGATTTTAAAGATGCTATGGCCAATCTGCCTAGCTATGCCAACATCGTGGTTAATGATTATGCAGCACTTGAAGATGCTGATGTGATTATTTCATCCCTTGGAAATATTCAGTTACAGCATAATGCCGGTGAGGACCGTTTTGCTGAATTTCCATTTACCCGAGAAGCTGTTTATCAGGTTTCTCAGGAACTCAAAAAATTGGATTTTAAAGGCATACTCTTGGTTATCTCAAACCCTGTAGATGCCGTATCAGCCCTCTATCAAGAGTTCACAGGTTGGCCAAGAGAACGTGTGATTGGGACAGGGACTCTACTCGATACAGCTAGAATGAAGGCAGCGGTAGGAGATGATTTATCAGTCAATCCAAAATCAGTATCCGGCTACAATCTTGGCGAACATGGGAATTCCCAATTTACAGCCTGGAGTCAAGTCAAGGTCAAAGGTCAAGATATTACAGCATTGACCAGTGAAGAAGAGCGTCAAAATCTTTTTATGGCTTCTATGAAGGGTGGCCACAAGGTCTTTTATGGTAAGGGCTATACTTCATACGGCATTGCCAGTGCTGCTCTTCGTTTAGTGGACATTATCCTTTCTGATGCTCAAGAAGAAGTGGCGGTATCTAGCTATCAAGCAGCCTATCAGACCTACCTTGGCTATCCAGTTATTTTAGGACGTCAAGGGGTGGTTGCTCCTGTTCACTTGTCTTTGTCGGCTGAGGAAGATCGTCTTTTGGAGGAGTCTGCTAACTTAATTCGGAACCGTGTTCAAGAGGCAGTTGCCTTTCTAAGAGAAAAGTATACTAATACTAGAGAGTGAATATTTTGACAATTCAGTCTATGGTTAGGCTTTTAATTATGGTATAATGAGAGCAACTATAAAATTTTCAGGAGTAACCTATGAAACTAGAAACCAAGGCACAAGGTCTTCATGGCAGCTTGCGTATCCCTGGTGACAAGTCAATCAGTCACCGTTCGATTATGTTCGGAAGTCTTGCTAAAGGTGTGACAACTGTTCGTGATATTTTACGAGGTGAGGATGTCCTCTCAACCATGCAGGTCTTTCGTGATCTGGGTGTGACTATCGAGGATGACGGTGATGTGGTTCGCATTCACGGTGTTGGTTTTGATGGTCTCAAGGCTCCTCAAAACAAATTGGACATGGGTAACTCTGGAACATCCATTCGCTTGATTTCAGGTGTGCTCGCTGGTCAAGATTTTGATGTAGAGATGTTTGGGGATGATTCCCTTTCAAAACGCCCTATGGACCGTGTGACCATTCCCTTGCGTCAGATGGGTGTAGAGGTATCAGGTCAGACGGACCGCGATTTGCCACCTTTGAAAATGCATGGTAGCAAGTCTCTTAAACCTATTCATTACCTATTGCCTGTGGCCTCTGCTCAGGTTAAATCTGCCCTTATTTTTGCAGCTCTTCAAGCTGATGGCGAATCTGTTATCATCGAGAAGGAAAAAACACGTAACCATACGGAAGATATGATTCAGCAGTTTGGTGGTCAGCTTCAGGTAGATGGCAAGGAAATTCGTATTTCTGGTGGCCAAACTTTCACTGCTCAAGAAGTTGTGGTTCCAGGTGACATTTCTTCAGCTGCCTTTTGGTTGGTAGCAGGGCTTGTGGTACCTAACTCTAAGATTGTCTTGGAAAATGTTGGTATCAACGAGACGCGTACGGGTATCATTGATGTGATCAAAGACATGGGTGGTAAGATTACCCTTTCAGATATTGACCAGGTTGCTAAATCTGCGACCATTACGGTTGAAACTTCAGAACTTAAAGGAACTGAAATTGGTGGAGATATCATTCCACGTTTGATTGATGAACTTCCAATTATTACACTCTTGGCGACACAAGCCCAAGGTAAGACTGTGATTCGTGATGCTGAAGAACTTAAGGTCAAAGAGACTGACCGTATTCAGGTGGTAGCGGATGCCTTGAATGCTATGGGTGCTGATATTGTACCAACTGAGGATGGTATGATTATCACTGGTAAGACGGCTCTTCATGGGGCAGAGGTTAATACCTTGGGTGACCACCGTATTGGTATGATGACAGCTATTGCTGCCCTTTTGGTTCAAGATGGTGAGGTTGACTTGCAACGTGCGGAAGCTATCAATACAAGTTACCCAAGTTTCTTTAGTGACTTGGAAGGATTGCTCCATGGCTAAGGTTTTATTGGGCTTTATGGGAGTTGGTAAGAGTTCCGTCGCCCCATACCTGGATGGTCGTTTCGTGGATATGGATCAGGTCATCGAGGAGAAAATCGGCATGTCCATTGCTGATTTTTTTGCAAAAGAAGGTGAAGCAGCCTTTCGTCAGATTGAGTCTGAGACTTTGGAGGAACTCCTTCAAGAGGGAGATGACGTCATCATCTCTACTGGAGGTGGTGTCGTTGTGACGGAGCGCAATCGTCAGCTCTTGACGAAAAATCGTAAGCATAACGTTTGGCTCCATGCTTCTTTCGATGTGGTCTATAATCGCATTGAAAAGGATACCAAGAATCAGCGCCCACTCTTTCTCAATCATTCCAAAGAGGTTTTTAAGGCTATTTATGACGGTCGAATGGCACTCTATCAAGATTTAGCAGATTTGGTTGTCACAGTTGATAACCGAACGCCAGAAGAAGTAGCAAGGTTTATCAAATGTATGTAGGTTATTTGGGCCCTAGTGGGTCGTTTACGCATAATGCAGCCTTAAAGGCTTTTCCTGAGGCAGAATTGGTTTCTCTAGGTACCATTACCGAGGTTATCAAGTCTTATGAAGAGGGACGTGTGGATTATGCGGTCATTCCGGTGGAAAATTCCATTGAGGGCTCTGTTCATGAGAGTTTAGACTATCTCTTCCATCAGGCCGATATTCGTGCTGTGGCAGAGATTGTTCAGCCCATCAAGCAGCAGTTGATGGCGACGAAACATCATGAGAAAATTGAGAAAATCTTCTCACACCCACAGGCTATTGCCCAAGGGAAAAAGTATATTAAACAGCATTTTCCACATGCCAAGATTGAGACAACAGCCAGTACAGCCTTTGCGGCGCGTTTTGTCGCTGATAATCCAGATCAGCCATATGCGGCCATCGCTCCGCATGCAGCTGCTAAGGAATACGGTCTTCAAATCTTGGCTAAGGATATTCAGGAGATTGAAAAGAATTATACCCGCTTTTGGGTGTTGGGGAACACCGTTCCTGAGATTCCGCTCAATCAGATTGATTGCAAATTAACGCTGGCCTTGACCCTGCCTGACAATATGCCAGGGGCACTTTACAAGGCCTTATCGACCTTTGCCTGGCGAGGCATTGACTTGACCAAGATAGAAAGTCGTCCTTTGAAGACGGTACTTGGCGAGTATTTCTTTATTATTGACTGTGATTATACAAAGGAAAAGTTGGCTCAGTTCGCTCTTGAAGAGCTGACTGCAGTTGGAATTGGATATAAAATCTTGGGTGCTTACCAAGTCTATGAAATTTAAAGGGAAATCTTATGACCAAATCTAACAATGGGCCGTTTACGCATCATGAACGGTTACGTTACAGCTATCTTTTAAAAAATCTTGCTCACCTGAATGGACAGCAGGCTTCAGAATTCAATTATCTCCAAGGAAAGTTAGATGCCTATGAAGCTGAGCGGAGGTATCAAGCGCAAAGAGAGGACTATCAAACAGCATGGCACCAGCCTTATGACAATCGTTCTGACTATTATCAAGAGCGTGATTATGAGGCTGCCAATCAGCTAACTGAGGAAGGGCTACCCGTCTATCGAGAGGAAGTTGCTCAAAGTAAACCTAAACGTAAAAAGGTTCAAAGACAAGCAGCACCTTCATCAACGTCGGCTCCAAAGTCCAAGTCGCAAGTAGCCCAGAAGAAGCGGCCAAAGAAAAAGAGAAGGCTCAAGAAGGTTGTCAAGCTAGTACTTAGTTGCTTGAGTCTAGGAGTTGTGTTCCTAGTGATAGCCATGGCTTATCAATTTTACAAGGGAACAGACCTTTCTGCTGCAGGTAATAATGGTAAATCCTACCAGCCTGCCATAGTTGAGACCTTTAATGGTAAGGATAGCAAGGATGGGGTTAATATCCTTATTCTTGGTTCTGACCAACGTGTTAGCCAAGAATCTACCGATGCCAGAACAGACTCCATTATGGTAGTCAATGTGGGCAATAAAGAAGGTAAGGTTAAGATGGTTAGCTTTATGCGAGACACCTTGGTCAATATCAAGGGGGCTTCAGAAACCGACTATTCTCAGGACTTGAAACTCAATACGGCTTTCAATATTGGTGAGCAAAATAATCATCAAGGGGCAGAGCTCATGCGTGAGACGCTCAAACGCAACTTTGATATTGATATCAAGTACTATGCCATGGTTGACTTTGAAACCTTTGCGACAGGGGTTGATACCCTGTTTCCAAATGGTGTAGAAATCAATGCGAAGTTTGCGACCATCGATGGTAAAAAAGTATCTTCGGTTCAAGTTCCAGATGATTTGAAGATGGACAAGAACGGTCACGTGCCAAATCAAACCATTAAAGTTGGTAAGCAAGATATGGATGGCCGCACCCTTCTGAATTATGCCCGTTTCCGTAAGGATGACGAGGGAGATTATGGCCGTACCAAGCGCCAGCAACAAGTGATGCAGGCTGTCATGAAGCAGCTTAAGAATCCACTTAGCCTCTTCAAAGGGCCTGAGGCTTTGGGGAAGGTCTACTCTCTAACCTCAACCAATATGAGTATGACAGACATGTTGGACTTGGGACTTTCAAATGCCGGTAGTTTCAAAAAAGGTATTAATTCGCAAACCATTCCTTCAGATGGTGATTGGATTGACAGCTATGATTTGTATGGCGGTCAAGGAATCGAAATTGATTTTGACACTTACCAGGCAAAATTAAAAGAACTAGGATTTAGATAAGAAAAGAAGCAGGTTCACACTGAACCTGCTTCTTTTTTGGTATTAAGAGCTTGTATAAGCGCCTTGTATAAGAGTTTTAGAAAATGATAGAGCAAATAGGTCATGATAAGAAGAATAATGACGAACTCTACCTTATAAATCAATTGGGTAGCAAGATTGACTAAACCAAGACTGGTGGTAGCTGCCTTAAAAGCATTGACACTATTGACCAAGGGAAAGCTAAAAGCTGCAAAAAGTGGTATAAAGCCTTTTCTAACCAGTTTTACAAAGAGATTAAGAGCATAGAAAAAGAATACTTGTGAGAATAAAAGTAGGGCAAGTAAAATGATAGTTGCAGGTCTTTGATTACTCTTGATTGAGCTGGTAATGAGAAGGGCCAGAGGTGCTGCTAAAATAGCAAGTATAGGCTGATATAGGTGAGGTATGGCTATCTGTCTCATTCTCCATAAAACAAGTGGAAAGAGGGCTAGAGTCGCAAATCCCGTTACTCCCAGAATAAGTCCCTTGATGCTAGTTGGAACACTAGCCGGTACTGTCACAAGACTGATAGCAGGGCCAACATAGACCACGAACCAGCTTGGATAGACTTGATTCAAAGAAAATGGGCGTAAAAAACGCAGACTGAAAAAAATAATATAGGCAATATAAAGTCCAAGGAGTCCAAGCCAAGTCACACTCAATCCTGTTTGAGCTAGTGGGAGGCGGCTGGCAAATAGAAAGGCAGCCATAAAGAAACTAGCAAAGGCCGAAGCAATGACTGGATTTCGCAAATCTTCTCTTATTTGTTCAAATCCAAGAATCAAGCGTCCCAGTATAAGTATAAAACCTATACTGGCTAAACACCAAATACCCTGAGCAATCAGGGTATAGTGGCTTATTTGATTGGATAAACTAAAGAGGGCAAGAACTAGACTAGATAGGGCCAAGGGAATTTTCTTAAAAAATACCATCATTGGTCCACCGGCCTTTCTAGCTAGCTGCAAGAATGTGACGAAGCTGCACCGCACTCGGAGATACAATTGGAAGGAAGACGCCTTCATTCCAACGACGGATAAAGCTTGACTCTGATTCTTTCAAATAGCCACGACCACCACTAGCCTGAAGTTCGAGGAGCAGGCTGTTGGCTACGACGTCGACAATATCGATACGCAATTGGAAAAGTTCACGTGGTTTGTCAATGAAATAATCGGCATCATTAAGACCTGCAAAGAGTTGGTCTTGGATAGCGAGAAGATTTTCACGTGTAGCTTCAAATTCCTCACGAAGAACGCTACGGTTACTGTTTAGACTAGCTTCAACCTCATCAAGAGAACGTTTGGCCAAACCAAAGGCAAGACCAAATTGGAAACCAAGGAAGTTCGGACGTGTTTTAGCAATATAGTCTGTACCTTCTTTTGAAAGGATCCAATTAGGATCTAACTTAACGTGATCGAAAGTAAGAGAGGCAGTGTTAGCACCTTGAAGGGAAACAAATTCCAAATCTTCAGAACGGCTGAGACCCTCAGCTTCAGATGGAATGGTGATAATCCAAGGTTGGCTACCATCTTTAAAGTCAGCAGCAAAGAGAGCAGCGAATTTATCAGAACGTAGGTTAGTTACCCAAGGCAAACGACCATCAAGATAGTAGTCATCACCTTCTTGACTAATGGTAACATTCAATTCTTCAATATCTGACAAGAATTTGACCGCATTTGACAAGCCAGTTCCACCAGCACGCTCACCGGTATACAATTCTTTCAACCATGTTTCACGAGGATAAGCATTGTCGCTAGCTAGGATATACTCGATGAAAGTACGGTGTCCCCAAGAAATAAAGGAAGCTGTCAAAGAGTGTTGTGCCAATTCATCAAGCACATCAACAACTTGAGTAGGACCACCACCTAGGCCATCAAACTCAGCAGGTACGCCGATTTTAAAGACGTCGTTTGCAGCAATTTTTTCAAGAAGTTGGTCCGCAATGGGTCCAGACTCTTGGTCAATATGGTCAGCGTTGGTATCCAACCAAGTAAGGAATTCTTTTGAAAAATGTGACATAGGCTTAGGTCCTCCTCTAGTTTATCCTTTGGTTTTGAATTAAGCGAATTCTTGAAGTTCAGGGTTGATCGGTGTTTGTGCGAGATTGTTAGCGTAGTTACACAAGCTAGCAAGGCTGACACCCAAGATAACATCAAGGGCATTTTGAGCAGTGTAGCCAGCTTCCAAGAAGTCATTGTAGGCTTCGTCACCAACAGCACCCTTGGTATTGATCACGGCAATAGTGAATTTAGCAAGGGTATCAAGTTTTGGATCGTCTTCGATTGGTGTACGGTTACGAAGAGCTTCCAAGAGTTGAGGTGTCATTTGGATTTGTTTGATTGAAAAGGCTGTGTGACCTGCCACACAGAAAGCACATCCGTTAGTAACAGCAGCTGTAATTTGAACAACCTCACGTTCAGTTGGTGTCAATGAATTGCGACGGTTGATTTCACCGACAGTACGGTAAGTTTCAAGCGCAGTTGGCGCATTAGCAAGGAGACCAATCAAGTTTGGAATGTATCCCCCATTAGCATCTTTGACTGTTTGAAGGACGTCTTTGACTTCTTCTGGTGCAGTTTCGATTGTATGAATGGTAATATCTGGCATGATTATTCTCCTTTATATAGAAACGACATCTAGACAAGTTGCTGAGTCGTTTAATTTTTTGTCATGGACCTATGATAGCACTGTATGACTTTTCTGAAAAATCTATATTATTTATGGCCAGCCATAAATTTAATTTATATGTGCTATAATGGAGGGTAGTAAAAGGCTTTTGAAGGTATGTTTAAGCCCCATAAAAGTAAAGAAAGTTGAATTATGTTAAATAAAAACGATATTGTAGAAGTTGAAATTGTCGATTTGACACATGAAGGAGCAGGTGTTGCCAAGGTGGACGGCTTTGTCTTTTTCGTGGATAATGCCCTTCCAGGTGAAGTCATCAAGATGCGCGTGCTTAAGCTCAAGAAAAATATCGGCTTTGGTAAGGTTGAGGATTATGTGACCCTTTCACCAAATCGTAATCAGGATATTGATGCGACCTACCTCCGTTCAGGGATTGCTGATTTTGGCCATATGACCTACGAGGAGCAGCTCAAGTTCAAGCGTAAACAAGTTGTGGACAACCTCTATAAGACAGCAGGTATCTCAGACGTAGAGGTCGCTGAAACATTGGGGATGGAGACGCCTTACGCCTACCGTAATAAGGCGCAAGTGCCCGTTCGCCGTGTTAAAGGTCAGCTTGAAACAGGTTTCTACCGCAAGAATTCTCACGACTTGATTCCAATTGAAGATTTCCTCATCCAAGACAAGGAAATTGATAAACTCATTGTCTTTGTCCGTGATCTTCTTCGCCGCTATGACCTCAAACCTTATGATGAGAAGGAGCAGACAGGGTTAATTCGTCATTTGGTGGTTCGTCGTGGCCACTATTCAGGTCAGATGATGCTGGTCTTTGTAACGACTAGACCAAAAATTTTCCGTATTGACCAAGTCATTGCTAAGATTACGGAAGCCTTCCCAAATGTTGTTTCTATCATCCAAAACATCAACGATAAGAACACTAACGCCATCTTTGGCAAGGAGTTCCGCACCCTTTATGGTCAAGACACCATCACAGACAGTATGTTGGGTAATGACTATGAGATTTCTGCCCAGTCTTTCTATCAGGTTAACACCGAAATGGCTGAGAAACTCTATCAAACAGCCATTGACTTCTCAGACCTAAACAGCGACAGCATTGTTATTGATGCCTATTCAGGTATCGGGACAATCGGTTTGTCGTTCGCCAAACAGGTCAAGGAAGTCTATGGCGTTGAAGTCATCGAAACAGCCGTCGAAGATGCTAAGAAAAATGCAGAACGCAACGGCATTACTAATGCCCACTATGTGGCTGATTCAGCTGAAAATGCCATGACTAAGTGGAGTAAGAATGGCATCAAACCAGACGTCATCATTGTGGATCCACCACGTAAGGGCTTGACTGAAAGCTTCATCAAAGCCAGTGTTGCCATGCAACCTGAGAAGATTACTTACGTCTCATGTAACCCAGCAACCATGGCGCGTGATATCAAACTCTACCAAGAATTGGGATATGAATTGAAGAAAGTACAACCGGTTGATTTATTTCCGCAAACGCACCACGTGGAGTGTGTAGCTTTGCTCGTAAAAGCCTAGAACCTTTGAACGAAAGGGATAATGAAAAGCCTTGATTGCAAGGCTTTTTGCTTTATGGTGGGGAAGTATTAGAGTAAGTAATTTTTGGAGTGAGTGGAAGTGATAGTTAGGAATTCTCAAATTCTATTTCCATTTACCCTGTGGGTACGTGTTTGTTTCCATTGACAAGGAGTTTGTGGGAATAGAAATGTACCCACCTTGTTTGAATCAAGTGAAGTGTAGTTGAAGGAAATCTGTTGAAAGCAATACTTCATTTTACCGAATAAGTAATAATTTAGGCAACTTCAAATCGATTAAAAAAAACTATTTTAAAGGTTAAGAGTAGACAAAAATTGTCCACTCTTTTTTGCAAACTCAATTTATCAATAAATGAAATGAGGGAATGTAAAATGAAATATTTTGAGGTTGAGTTAGAAAATCCTGATGAATTTTTAAAACTACAAACAGAAGATTTTGTGAAAGCTAATCGCTTGCTACTAAGGAAGATAATCCAGAGCGTTACAGTCTATGAAGAAAACTTCGTCATATCCTTTAAATCTGGCATCGAATTGGAAGTATGAGTCTCATTCCATAACTTTTATATTGAACATATCATCTTGTTGTGTTATACTATAAATTGATATAAACAAAGATGTAGGAGGAACCGAAACTATGACAGCCTCAATGCGTTTAAGATAAGCTGGCAATAAAAAAAGCAGAATCTATACCCGATGATAGGCTTTTTTGTTGTGCTTATTTATACGATATTGAGCATTCATTAGTTACGGTGAGGATATTGGTTATTTAACTATACCTTTATTTAACTATGTCTTTAATATGAATGTTTCCAAATTGTATGTATGCAGACCAAAAGCCACATTGTGGGGTTTGGCCTGCATTTTTTATTGCCTAGAATGCTATTCAAAATAGAAATTCAAGCAAAATAATATGCAGGAGATAATATAAATGGAAAAATACAACAATTGGAAACGAAAATTTTATGCAATATGGGCAGGGCAAGCAGTATCATTAATCACTAGTGCCATCCTGCAAATGGCGATTATTTTTTACCTTACAGAAAAAACAGGATCTGCGATGGTCTTGTCTATGGCTTCATTAGTAGGTTTTTTACCCTATGCGATTTTGGGACCTGCCATTGGTGTGCTAGTGGATCGTCATGATAGGAAGAAGATAATGATTGGTGCCGATTTAATTATCGCAGCAGCTGGTGCAGTGCTTGCTATTGTTGCATTCTGTATGGAGCTACCTGTCTGGATGATTATGATAGTATTGTTTATCCGTAGCATTGGAACAGCTTTTCATACCCCAGCACTCAATGCGGTTACACCACTTTTAGTACCAGAAGAACAGCTAACGAAATGCGCAGGCTATAGTCAGTCTTTGCAGTCTATAAGCTATATTGTTAGTCCGGCAGTTGCAGCACTCTTATACTCCGTTTGGGATTTAAATGCTATTATTGCCATCGACGTATTGGGTGCTGTGATTGCATCTATTACGGTAGCAATTGTACGTATACCTAAGCTGGGTAATCAAGTGCAAAGTTTAGAACCAAATTTCATAAGGGAGATGAAAGAAGGAGTTGTGGTTCTGAGACAAAACAAAGGATTGTTTGCCTTATTACTCTTAGGAACACTATATACTTTTGTTTATATGCCAATCAATGCACTATTTCCTTTAATAAGCATGGAACACTTTAATGGAACACCTGTGCATATTTCTATTACGGAAATTTCCTTTGCATTTGGGATGCTAGCAGGAGGCTTATTATTAGGAAGATTAGGGGGCTTCGAAAAGCATGTATTACTAATAACAAGTTCATTTTTTATAATGGGGACCAGTTTAGCCGTTTCGGGAATACTTCCTCCAAATGGATTTGTAATATTCGTAGTTTGCTGTGCAATAATGGGGCTTTCGGTGCCATTTTATAGCGGTGTGCAAACAGCTCTTTTTCAGGAGAAAATTAAGCCTGAATATTTAGGACGTGTATTTTCTTTGATCGGAAGTATCATGTCACTTGCTATGCCAATTGGGTTAATTCTTTCTGGATTCTTTGCTGATAAAATCGGTGTAAATCATTGGTTTTTACTATCAGGTATTTTAATTATTGGCATTGCTATAGTTTGCCAAATGATAACTGAGGTTAGAAAATTAGATTTAAAATAAACAATATTGGAGGAATATTTATGTATCTTATTTTCATGTAACTCTTCCTGCTAAAATCGCAGGGTTTTCCCTGCATACAAGCAAATGAAAGCATGCGATTATAGACAGGAGGAAATGTTATGGAATTAATATTAAAAGCAAAAGACATTCGTGTGGAATTCAAAGGACGCGATGTTTTAGATATAAATGAATTAGAAGTATATGATTATGACCGTATTGGTTTAGTAGGAGCAAATGGTGCTGGAAAAAGCACTTTACTCAGGGTACTTTTAGGAGAATTAACTCCCCCAGGATGTAAAATGAATCGTCTGGGTGAACTTGCCTATATTCCCCAGTTGGACGAAGTAACTCTGCAGGAGGAAAAAGATTTTGCACTTGTAGGCAAGCTAGGTGTTGAGCAATTAAATATACAGACTATGAGCGGTGGTGAAGAAACAAGGCTTAAAATAGCACAGGCCTTATCGGCACAGGTTCATGGTATTTTAGCGGATGAACCTACGAGCCATTTAGACCGTGAAGGAATTGATTTTCTAATAGGACAGCTAAAATATTTTACAGGTGCACTGTTAGTTATTAGCCATGACCGCTATTTTCTTGATGAAATAGTAGATAAAATATGGGAACTGAAAGATGGCAAAATCACTGAGTATTGGGGAAACTATTCTGATTATCTTCGTCAGAAAGAGGAAGAACGTAAGAGCCAAGCTGCAGAATACGAACAATTTATTGCGGAACGTGCCCGATTGGAAAGGGCTGCGGAGGAAAAGCGAAAACAGGCTCGTAAAATAGAACAGAAGGCAAAAGGTTCTTCAAAGAAAAAAAGTACTGAAGACGGAGGGCGTTTAGCTCATCAAAAATCAATAGGAAGTAAGGAAAAAAAGATGTATAATGCTGCTAAAACCCTAGAGCACAGGATTGCGGCCTTAGGAAAAGTAGAAGCTCCGGAAGGCATTCGCAGAATTCGTTTCAGGCAAAGTAAAGCATTGGAGCTCCATAATCCATACCCTATAGTCGGTGCAGAAATTAATAAAGTATTTGGGGATAAGGCTCTGTTTGAAAATGCATCTTTTCAAATTCCGTTAGGAGCAAAAGTGGCGTTAACTGGTGGTAATGGAATCGGAAAAACAACTTTAATCCAAATGATCTTAAACCATGAAGAAGGAATTTCTATTTCGCCTAAGGCAAAAATAGGTTACTTTGCACAGAATGGTTACAAGTACAACAGTAATCAGAATGTTATGGAGTTTATGCAGAAGGATTGTGACTACAATATATCAGAAATTCGTTCAGTGCTAGCATCTATGGGGTTCAAACAGAACGATATTGGAAAAAGTTTATCTGTTTTAAGCGGTGGAGAAATTATAAAATTGTTGCTTGCTAAAATGCTCATGGGTAGATATAACATCCTAATAATGGATGAACCCAGTAACTTCCTTGACATACCAAGTTTAGAGGCTTTGGAAATACTAATGAAGGAGTACACCGGAACTATCGTGTTTATCACCCACGATAAACGATTACTCGAAAATGTAGCAGATGTAGTTTATGAAATTAGAGATAAGAAAATAAATCTGAAACATTAAATTTAAGGTAGTCGCTGGTCAGTATAGTCTGTTCTGGTTGGCGACTCCATTGTTAAAGAGTATAAAGACTTTAGATTTTATGAATATTAAAAATAGGAACAGTCAATTGAACTGCTCCTATTTTTCTGCTAAATATATTGTAGTTTTCTTATATGTATAATGATAGATTAGCGGATTCTCATCTACGGTACTTACTTCAAATATGAAGAAGTGATCGCGGTTATCTCTGGACTTTTCCTTATTGAGGACAAAGTAATTCTTACGTGAAGTCGCCATTGTTTTTAGGATATCATCAGTTAGGAAGGTCAATGGAATATTCATGTTAGAGTAGCGGTAGAAGTCACGTTCAAAATCTTGGTAGCTCTCGCTATAATAGTCCATTTGTAGGTGATTACGCTGAAACTCAAGCTGATTCATAGAGCACCTCCTCGACAAGTTCAATACTAATAATGTCTTTTAATTTCAAATTGATGTGACCTGTTGTAGTTTTTATCAAAATGAAATCTTTGGTCAGACTTGGTATTGTTCCAGTGTAGGAAACACGCTTGTTTTTTTCAATCACTTGAATGCGTGTGCGTAGCTGCCCGGCGTATACTTGACTGAGGAGTAATAATTTCTTCTCTAGTGATAAGTCAGACATGTACGTTACTTTGTTTGTATCATCAGAGAGTGCTGATGCATGTTCAGATAGGAAAAAGCCCATCCATTTTTGCATCTTTGTATCCTGGTACTCTCTTGCTGATTGAAATGGTAAATATGAACGGTCAATCATATCAAATCCTTTCTATGCAGAGGCAAGGGTATTTTTATCAAATTGAATCGTAAAACCTTGAATTCCCCCACCTGTGTAACATTCTTTAAAGCGATTGATTACCTCAGTATAGATTATCACAGATGAGCTTGTTGGCTTAATGCTAAATGTAAATTCCAATGGTAATCGGTTTTCAGATTTAGCATGTACTAGTCGTATCGATATTTCAGTTGTTTTGAGTTTTCTCTGACGAAGTTTTGAAGTTGCTGTTTCAACGATTCCATGTAAAAATCTTTCAAGCATTTCAATATCATTACATCCTTTGCTACGGATTTCTGAAAATTGTACTGTATTTTTTTCTTGTTTCATTTTAATCCCTCCAATCCACCCGCGGAATGACCACCGATAAGTTTACTGCGTTCAATATTTCTGGAACCTTCAGTTAGGACGGTTCCTTTTTGTATGGCTAAAAAACCAAACTGTTCTCTGACAACATCAATAGCTGTCTGAAGTCTATTATCTTTTTCAATTTGTTCTACATCATCAAAGAGTGATAGTAGAGTATAGCTTTCATCTACGAAGCCACTATAAGATACACCAATTTGTCTCACTGCACCAGAGGTGTATTTTTTCGGAATAATACAAGTACATGACTCACCATTGTTTTGGGGAGATTTGCGGGTTCAATTTTATTCTGAGCATTTATAGATTTTTTCATCTCAGTCCTAGAATAGCCAATATGAATAGAAACGACAGTAGTCAATACTAGGGCTACTGTTCCGTTCCACAGTATCATTTAAAAATCATTTTCACACCCTTTCGTCTATTAGTATAGAAGAAAGCTCTCAGCACACGTGGAGTGTGTAGCTTTGCTCGTAAAAGCCTAGAACCTTTGAACGAAAGGGATAATGAAAAGCCTTGATTGCAAGGCTTTTTGCTTTATGGTGGGGAAGTATTAGAGTAAGTAATTTTTGGAGTGAGTGGAAGTGATAGTTAGGAATTCTCAAATTCTATTTCCATTTACACTGTGGGTACGTTTTTATTTCCATTGACAAGGAGTTTGAGGGAATAGAAACGTACCCACCTATATGAAAAAATCACGAAAGGTTTGATCTATGGAAATCAGTAGAAATTAGGTGATACAATAACACGTTATAAAAACCTTGAAATCAGTATGTTTCAAGGTTTTAAGTACTCTTACGGATAGCATTGGGAACATCTAACTTTCTTGAGGAGTAAAGTTTGTTTCTCAATATAGTAATCGTTAAATTGTGTCGAAGCGTTATATGATATGATAATTCCAAATAGTCCTTTGGGCTTTTTATGGCATTGTGATATTCTCTAAGAACACGAGATTGCTTCAATAATTTACAAAGTTATGGGGATTTCTCATAGCTTTTTTACTTTCTTCCTTGACAATTGAGCGAGTGTTCAACTATAATGATAATAGTTGAGTGGTTGTTCAACTGAATCATCGATTATTGAGGTATGAGATGTAATTTTTCTTCTCTATCACCAGTAATGCAAGCTTTATTAGCTGGCTTATTCAACTGGTTTTGTACCCTTATCGGTGCTAGTTTGGTCTTTTTTGTCAAAACCATTCATCAAAAATTCATGGATATGATGATGGGCTTGGCAGCGGGCATTATGACGGCAGCGGCAGTCTGGCCTTTGCTTGTCCCTTCTTTGGACTATAGCCAGTCAATAGCTACGAACAGATTTTACTGGTTGACGACGGCTGTTGGTTCTATTGTCGGGGGCTTATTTATCCGCTTTATTAATTATTTGGTTCCCGACCTACATTTGAATCATCAGATGAGTGATAAGGAAGGGATTTTGAATCCCAAAAGACCCTTATCAAAGACCATGCTGCTTTATCTGGCGGTAGTGTTTCATAATATACCAGAGGGCTTAGCAGTTGGTGTGGCATTTGCTAGTGTGGCAAATCTCGCAACTAGACTTTCCTTTACGTGAATGAGTGCCCTTGGATTGGCCTTGGGAATTGGCATCCAAAATATTCGAGAAGGCTCTGCCTTGTCCTTGCCACTACGGGTAGAAGGGCGAAGTAGGAAATCAGCTTTCTACTATGGCGCCATGTCAGCGATTGTTGAGTCGATTGCAGCTGTTTTAGGGGCCTATGCTGTTATGTCTATGACCCAGCTACTACCTTATGCTCTCTTATTTGCGGCGGGAGCCATGATTTATGTTGCAGTGGAAGAACTTGTGCCAGGTGCTCAAGAGCACAAGAATACCGATATTGCGACAAGTGGGGTTATGGCCGGATTTCTAATCATGATGTTACTTGATACAACTTTAGTATAGGAGGAATAGAAAATATGTCACAGTGTTTAACAGCTTGTAATCCAGATTTAATTCAAGGGGTCCATGAGACGGAGTTTGATACCGTTACATTGCTAAATATGTCCAATTTTTTTAAGGCGATTTCTGACCCAACTCGTTTGCGGATTTTACAAGCAGTACGGCAAAATCCAATTTGTGTCGGAGACTTAGCGATTGCGTTACAGATGACCAAGTCTGCTATTTCTCACCAACTACGCTATCTGCGGGACTGCCAATTGGTCAAGGGGGAGAAAAAAGGAAGGATGACCTATTATGAACTTGCGGACGATCATGTCGCAGCAGTCTTGTCTTTGACACTGAAACATTTGAAAGAGGAAAAACATGAAGAAAGAGTATGAACTTCGAGGAATTGACTGTGGCAATTGTGCTGCTAAGATTGAACGTGCTGTCAATCAATTGGAGCAGGTAGAATCTGCCACTGTCAATCTGATAGCTCAAAAGCTGATTTTGGAAACAAAAAGCGAAGATGGGATAGATAAGGAAATTATTGACTTGGTGGATGCTATTGAACCTGGAATCGAAGTTATCAGTGAGAAAAAGGAAGAGGCACTTCCAGAAAAACGAGATTGGGCGAAAGAGCTGCTACTTGCTGTTATGATTCTATTTGCCTTCGGCTTTTTCCTGCCAGAGGAGTATTTCTGGATTCGTCTGGTCTATTATCTGACCCTATATATCATTATCGGCCATAAGGTTCTTATCAAGATGGTTCAAAATATTCAACGTGGTAATCTTTTTGATGAAAACTTTTTGATGAGTATCGCGACCTTAGGAGCCTTTCTCTTGGGAGAATTTCCAGAGGCAGTAGCCGTCATGCTTTTTTATCAGATTGGGGAGTATTTCCAAGATAAGGCCACCTCTCAATCTCGTCAGTCCATTGCACGATTGATGGATATTCGGTCGGATAAGGCTTGGAGACTAGAGGGGGGAGAAACCGTTCAAGTAGACCCTGAAACAGTAAGGGTTGCGGACCATATTTTAGTTAAGCCTGGGGAGAAGGTGCCCCTAGATGGTCTGGTCAGAGAAGGTCGTTCTATTCTGGATACGTCAGCCTTGACAGGAGAATCACTGCCTAGGGAAATTGGCGTTGGTGAGGACATTACAAGTGGTGTGATCAATTTGACTAGTCCATTGGTAATTGAAGTGAGTAAGACTTTTTCGCAATCAACGGTCAACAAAATTTTGGAATTAGTTGAAAATGCAAGCAATAAAAAAGCGGAGACGGAACGGATGATCACACGTTTTTCGCGTGTGTATACACCAGTGGTTGTCGGAATCGCTTTTCTGCTTGCAAGCCTGCCTCCCTTGCTTGGTTTAGGGGAGTGGTCGACTTGGCTTTATCGGGCACTTACCTTTTTAGTCATTTCTTGCCCTTGTGCTCTTGCGGTTTCGGTACCAATGAGTTTCTTTGGCGGGCTAGGGGGAGCATCTAAATTAGGTGTCTTAGTGAAAGGTGGGAATTATTTAGAGGCTCTTGCCAAGTTGGATACGGTCGTATTTGATAAGACGGGGACAATTACAAAAGGTATCTTTGCGGTGGATACCGTTGTCAACGCAGAAGGTGTCGAGGATGATATTCTGTACCTCGCTGCCCATCTGGAAAGCTATTCCAATCATCCAATCGCAAACTCTATTCGAACAGCCTATGGACAGGAAGTGGACGAGAATAGGGTGAGTCAGATTACCGAGCTACCAGGGCAGGGCATGTCCGGTAGGGTAGATGGCAGACAGCTCTATCTTGGGAATGCTAGATTAATGGAAGTTCAAGGGATTGCTTATCCAGCTATTGACAGCACAGGAACAGTTCTCTATTTGGCAGAGGACAGTCATTTTCTAGGCTATTTCCTTATCACAGACCAAGTGAAGGAGACGAGCATCGAGGCCTTGAAGGATTTACAGGCAGTCGGAATTAAAAAGACGGTTCTCCTTTCAGGCGATCGCCAGGCAGTGGTTGATGAATTTGCACAGCAATTTGCCTTTAATGATGCATTTGGAGATTGCTTGCCTCAGGATAAGGTGAGTATATTTGAGGAAATTCTGACTCAGTCTCAGCAGGCTGTTGCCTTTGTTGGAGATGGGGTGAATGATGCACCGGTTCTTGCTAGGGCAGATGTTGGTATTGCTATGGGAGGGCTAGGTTCGGACGCAGCCATTGAATCAGCAGATGTTGTACTGATGGATGATGACCTTGGAAAACTTCCTCAAGTCATTCGACTGGCAAAAAAGACAGTCAGAATAGCCCAACAAAACATGACCTTGGCTATTGTAGTTAAACTAATTTTCTTGGTTCTAAGTGGATTGGGAATTTCTAATATGTGGGAGGCCATCTTTGCAGATGTTGGTGTAACGCTACTAGCAGTATGGAATGCATTGAGGGTCTTGAGGATAGATACCTCCACTTTGTCAAAGTAAGTGAACTGATGTTAGTATGACTTTATGGACACGTTTTGGTAGAATAGTATCTAACCAAAGGAGATGTCCAAATGAGCCAAAAATATACCAAAGAGTTCAAGGAAACTAGTGTTCAATTACATGAAGCAGGACACGTGGAGTGTGTAGCTTTGCTTCTACGAGCTGATTAAACAAGGATTTAGCAAGTGAAAGTCCTAAAGTAAGGAGTCTAAACATGAAATTCCATGAATTTGGGGATAAGAATTTGCCTTCTATCTTACTGATACATGGTGGTGGCAGTTCTTGGTGGAATTATCTTCGTCAAGCACGAATCTTGTCAGAAGAATACCGTGTTATTCTACCCACTTTGAATGGCCACGGCGAGGAATATCAACTTGATTATGTTTCTACTGAAGATTCTGCTTTGGAGATTCTAGACTATATCAAAGCAAACTGTGGTGGGAAATTGTTAGCAATCGGTGGTGTTTCACTTGGTGGTCAAATTGCCATGGAGCTTTTGTCTTTAGACAGTGAAATTGCTGAGAAGGCCATCATAGACGGAAGCCTCTGTATTCCTCAACCAAGATTAGCTAAAATCAGCATCTTTCTAGTGTCTCTATTTGGTAAATTGATGTTCAATAAATTCTCTTGTAAACTTCAGTTAAGCATGATGAACAAACTCTATCCTAAACTGGCTTATCCAGAGGAAATAAAAGCTTATTATTTGGAGGATCTGCCAAGGACGCCTGTCAAAACAATGGTGACCATTTACAAAGACTATATGGGGCGTTACAAACTGAAAGATAGGATTTCTGCTAGCAAAGCTCAGGTTTTGTATATCTATGGTGAAAAAGAATTAAACTGTGTGAAAGCATCGGCGAAATTATTTCAGCAGCTACATCCAAATACGATTTTGTATGAAGCAAAGGGCTATCATCATGGCTATTTATCAGCTTATCTGCCTCAAGATTGGGTTGATTTGGTTGAGCCTTTTTTAAAGAAGAAATAAGGAAAAATAAAGATGAATAGAATAGTAGACGATCAGATAACGCTTATTCCTTATTATAGAAATGATGACATCTCCCTTCTTTGGTATCAAGATAGTGAGGTTTGCAAACAAGTAGATAATACTGATCAGATTTACAATCTAACAAAACTTCATAAAATGTATGATTACCTAACTTCACATGGTTCTTGCTATTATATCCAATATGAAGGAGTGTTAGTTGGAGATGTGACACTCCTAGATAACTCGGAACTTTCTATAGTTATCAGCAAAGAGTATCAGAATTTACATATCGGAAGACGATGTGTTTCTGAAATGATACATCTGGCGAAAGAACAAAATATGGTAAAGGTCTCTGCACAAATATATCCTTTTAATACTCAAAGTCAAAGAATGTTTTTGGCTTTGGGATTTCAGAAAGTAGATGAAGAGCGGTATGAATATAAGTTGATATAGAACAGTTGTATATTTCCATATATATTAAGAATGTAATCTGCTGTTTATAAAATAATGTTCATGAAAAAAGAGATAAAGGGTACCTACTGATCCATGGACAAGAGTTTTGTTCAGAAATCTAAAAATGAAGAGAACACCAACAGATGATTTTTTGTTGGTGTTCTCTTTATGTGATTTTACAATTATTCTTTTTTGTTTACAACAAGTTAAACAGACAGTTTGTAGGAGGAATTCAAACTCAAAATTTTGTACAAGTTAATGAAAGCTTTTCCCCATTATAATCTGTCCACGCCATTATCAGTTTTTTGAGTTATCTCATCACGAATAAAAGAAAGATTAAAGTTGTACATGAGTAAAACTCTAATGCTTAGCCCTAGCTACTTTCTAAATGAAAATAGAATAAGCTTTTACTAAATCATTTATTCATTTGCCACACACAAATAACACCCCACAAGCTACAACTTGTGGGGCATTTTCTTATATTATTTTTTCACTTATAAAATAACATCTGTTTTTTCAACTTTATAGAGGGCTATTCCCATGATTAGGGTCAAGATGAGAAGAATTAAAACGGCAGGGGTCCAAGAGTTAAAGAGTTGTTTGCTTGAACCAAACAGGACTGGTCCAAGGGCCGCAAAGATATAGCCTCCAGTTTGGGCTAAACCTGATAGTTGGGCTGTTTTTTCAGGGGTGCTAGCCTTCATTGAAAAGGCAACCATCATGTAAGGGAATAGGACACTAGCAGAACTTCCGATTAAGAGGTTAAGGACTAACCAATACACAAAGCTGTCTGTATTGACTAGGAGCATGGCAACTCCGATGAATCCTGCTAGGACGGTAGTCACTAGCATCAAATGGCGGTTACGATTAGAAAGTTTAGTGATTAGGCTAGGAACAATCATAGAGAATGGAATACTCGTCAGTGTGAAAACGGAAGCTAGAATTCCGGCATTGGCTTCACCGACACCGGCTTGAGTGGCCATGGTTGGAAGCCAACTGATAGTGGTGTAGAAGAAGAGTGACTGTAATCCACCGAAAATCATGATGGCCCAAACTTTGCCGCTCTTATACCAACTGCCTGAATTTTCGTTAGTAGAAGTATCTTGTTCTAAATAATGATTGTGACGGACATTGGGGAGCCAAACCACAAGAGCCAAGGCACAGACTGCTGTCAATACCCAGACCAAACCTTGCCATGAGGTTGCCTTAGTGATTGGAAC
The DNA here is from genome assembly GCF_016648645.1 of Streptococcus sp. 22.1. Taxonomy (NCBI): domain Bacteria; kingdom Bacillati; phylum Bacillota; class Bacilli; order Lactobacillales; family Streptococcaceae; genus Streptococcus; species Streptococcus sp. 22.1. The sequence goes on from NZ_JACLQK010000007.1 coordinate 114,328, forward strand.
GGCTACTGATGAAGCCACGGCTGTGGACAAGCCCATGGCTGTAATGTAAAGTGTGGTTAAGAATCCTAACTGATTTGGCTCATTAGCCTGAATTAGGCTTGGGAGAAGGACGTTGATAAAGGCAATTCCAGCTCCGACTAAAAGCGTTCCCACATAAAGAAGAGGGAGATTGACGGTACGCAGAGCAGAACCAAGTGTCATCACAATTAAAACACCGAGGAAGAGTCTTTCGATACCAAAGCGTTTGGCCCAGCTAGCCGCAAAAGGCGAGAATATGGCAAAGGTCAAGAGAGGCAGACTTGTCAAGAGACCGAGTGAACTGACCTCAACACCTAGACCTGAAGCAATGTCTGATAAGACAGTGGACAAGGTTGTGAACGGAGCCCGCAAAACAATCCCTAGAAGAAGGATCCCAGGGATTAGAAAATGTGAATGTTTCTGTTTCATAAAGCATCTCCATGTTTAATAAGGGGATTTTAATTTTTAAGAATATGACACTAATGCGTCACTTCCATCTTACCATAAATGAAGGGGGTGATGAAAGCGATTACGTTGGATTGTCAAGAAAGAATTTTTAGTTTTATAATCCTATTCTGCTGATTATCAAATAGCATAATCTGATTTTTAAAAGACCGAACATGTAGTCCAGCCTCTTTTCAATGTCGTCTTAAATTTCATACCCCATAAGGAGTCCGCCTTCTTCAGCATAAAAGCTACAGAGTCCAGAAGTAGGAAGGACTTCAATGCTTGCTTGGGCAAATTTTTCACGAACCAATTCAGAGAATTGCTCGATAAATTTTTCATTGTTGCGGTGGGCAATCGTAATGTGGCCTCCAGCATAACCAGCCTTGAGGAGTTCATCAAAGGCAGCTTTGATGGCTTTCTTTTGACCTCTGGCTTTTTGAAGCAATTCAAGAGTACCTGTCTTACTAGCTTCACCGACCATACGGATATTGAGGAGTCCAACAACGGTGCCAACTAGTTTACTTAGACGACCATTCTTCACCAAATTATCAACTTTGGCTAAAACAAAGAGCAACTTAGTCTTGGCTTGATAAGCTGTGATGCCATCAACGACTTGATCAAAATCAAGGCCTTCAGCGACTAAGTGATTGAGTTTACGAACGATAAGGTCGACCTCGCCACCAGCTGACAGGCTATCAATCACGTGAATCTTAGTATCAGGATGCTCTTCCAGATAAATTTTCTTAGCGATTTCAGCACTATTGTAGCTACCAGAAAGGGTTCCAGTAATCGTCACGACGACGATATTGTCCGCTCCTTCAAAGGATTTCATATAATCATCAGGACTCGGACAGGCAGACTTAGAAGCAGTCGTAGTCGCATACATTTCCTCCATCATTTGATCAATATTGAGTTGGGCATCATCCCTGTAAATGGTCTCGCCCACTTGGATAGTCAAAGGAACACTGACAAACTCCGTATCTGGTGCCAGATTGTCCAAAGAACGGTAGTCACAGCCTGAATCCGCAATAATTTTCCATTTCATAGGTTACACCTCATATCTGCATAATGTACATTGACAAGTTATTTGTCTTCTTTTACAATTTTATCATGAAGTGCATTGCTATCAAAGCAGATCTCATCAGGTGTGACAGATAGAAAGTGAATGTTATGGCAGAAAGAAAAATCTCAGAGAAATCTTTGGAAAATCTCAAACGATTTAACCAAGAAAACAAAGCAATTACACGAGAATCCATCGAAATTTCTCTCCTGCAATTGTTGGAGAAAAAAGACTTTAAAAAGATTACCATATCGGAACTTGTTGAACGTGCGGGTGTATCTCGTGCTGCCTTTTATCGCAATTATGGTTCTAAGGAAGAGATTTTGAAGTCTATTTTTGAGTCTAGCATTGCAAAGATTACTAAGTCCTTGGACGGCTATAATCTCAAGACTGATCTCTATCAGGTCTGGGTTTATCTCCTTAAGGAAGTCAAAAAAGAAGCCAAAATCATCAGTCTTGCCATTGATTATAATTTTGAGCAGGTATTGACCAAGGCAGTTTATGATTTTTTGGAAAAACGAAATGGTAGCTCATCAAATGGTGCCGGTAGTTACCTCAATTCCTTTTGGAGCTCAGCTATTGTCTCAGTGATTTCCAAATGGGTCAAGGATGGCATGAAGACCCCAGCTGAAAAGATTGCCAAACTTGGTCTCCCGCTTTTTCCACAAAAGAAGAAATAATCCCCTTGCTACTACAACTAATTGGAGGTTCAGTATGCCAATATATGAATTTTGTGCAGAGAATGTGACTTACTTAGAAAAAGCTTTTCAAGCCGGTGCTCAACGCGTGGAGTTGTGTGATAATCTGGCTGTTGGAGGCACGACACCTTCTTATGGTGTCATAAAGGCGGCTGTTGGGTTGGCCAAGGATTATCAGGCTAAGGTGATTGTGATGATTCGTCCACGAGGGGGCGACTTTGTCTATAGCCAGCAGGAATTAGCTATCATGCTAGAAGATATCAAGTGTGCGCGTGAATTGGGTGTTGACGGCTTTGCACTAGGTGCTTTGACTTCAGAAAACCAACTCGATACAGAAGCTCTAAAGACCTTGTTAGATGCTAGTCGAGACCTAGAGGTCACCATGCATATGGCCTTTGACCAAATCCCTAAAGCAGCTCAGTCTAGTGCTATTCAGTGGCTTAAGGACCACGGTGTGACGCGTCTTCTCACCCGTGCTGGAACTCCTGAGACTGCTCTAGACTTACGCTTGAAACGTTATGCAGAATTGGTTCAGCTAGCAGACGGTCAGTTGGATATTTTAGCAGGAGGTGGTATCTCCGTGGCTAATCGTGACCAATTTCTTGCCATACTTGGTCTTGAGCAAGTTCATGGAACACGTGTCGTCTTTTAGATTTACAATGGAACCAGCTTCTTGGCCCGGTTCCTTTTGATTTTTGTGCAATGGGAGGCACTTTGCTTTTCTAGTCATTCTTTGGTAAGCTATTACTATAGCATTAAAAAAATTGGGGGATGTATGTTAGATAATTTGTTAAAAAAGAACCCTATCTTGGGTGTCATTATTTATCCGTTATTAGGGCTAGGAGCTATTTGGCTTGGTCACTATTACTCACAGAGCCTTTCGCTATTGGAAAAAACGGGTGGTCAGATCAAGGTTAATACTTTTGTTTACATTGCCTATCAATTAGGTGGGACCAAACTCGTCATGGGGTTCTTTATTCTTTTAGCGCTTTTCTTTTTCTATCTGGGCTATACTTATCTTAAAAAACTTGGCAATACTCAGAAATAAGAACCAAGTTTATACACAAACTGCGGCTACTTGCTTGCAGTTTTTTCTTTTCTACAAGTCAACTAGAATCCCTAATTTATGCTACAATGAAACTATTACGCTTCAAAAAGGAGATGAGATGAAAGCAGAAGAATGGTTAACCTATTTTATAAAGATTTATGGACGTCGCCCAAAGTTGACAGAGGTCGACGAGGCGATACAAAATGGTAGTCTCTTGGCCAATCGAGTAGAAGTAGAGAGCTTATTGTTAGCATCTAAGAAGAGCTTTTGGCAAACCTTAAGTCAGTATGTTGTGACTCATAAGGTCGTAGCGTCAGTTCTTGCAGTTTCTTGTATGACGCTTCTTGGTGGTAGTGCCATTTTTGCTTGGCATTCCCTTCATTCACAAGCTCAACAAACGTCATCCCTTGCGGTCTCTTCGTCAAGCAGTCAGACTGGTCAAACGTCTTCCTCAGACAAGTCTAAACAATCGAGTTCCAGAGCTTCTGAGTCGTCTTCAAACTCTAGTTCTCAAAGTCAGAATGCCTCATCAGAAGCTAAAACGCCTGCCATGGATGTGGATGCTATTCGAAATGGTGATTTTTCAAGCATCGAAGGTGACTGGGTTTCTGACGGTAGTCATGTTGTGACCATTACCAAGTCAGGGCTCACAAAGTCTGAAGAGACAGGAAGTACTGATGGCAAGACTGTCGTTAAAGATTTCAACGGTCAGCCTATGTTTTATTTTGCGGACAATGGTCCAGGGCATGGGGTCAATCCTTTTGTGCCTGTGCCAGCCAATCAAGCAGCACCGTCTCCGGACAATTCTGTCAAAGACACAGATCGTTTGGTTCAAATTCCAGAGTCTGCTGGGCCAGGGGTGGTTTACACGTCTTATTACAGAGTGAAAAGCAAGAGTCAGTCCAGCCAGACTAGCCCAACCAATACGACAGCCCTTTGGAATAGTGACAAGGCTGCCAAGCTCGCAAGTTACATGGTGGAGTTTGGGCACAAGATGAATCAAGAAAGTTATAGAAGGCTAACACCTAACGGAAGTGACGATTTCTTTGGTGCCATGTCTTTTGCTAAAAATAACCGCATTATTGTAGGTGAAAAGACAGAACAAAATGCCCCAATGACCAACCAACAAAAGGTAGACGTTGCCTTTTCTGACGATGGTACAGGGACAGCCGACTATATCATTTTAGACAGCTACGGGTATTCAGGTTCCGCCATGATTCTCTACCATTTCACCATCCATAAAGGTCAACCAGTGGTCCTAGTTTCCATGCAAAATCAGGGGAATCCTGAGAACATGTATTACATGTACCCTACCAATAATAAGGACATCCAAGAAGCCTTTGCCAATATTGTGAATGACAAGTGATGGTTTGAGAGGTTTGAAAGAAAAATTTTACATCTTAAAAATACAATATAAGTGAACAAAAGATTTTCTATGTTCCAAATCTGTTTACTTACTATTTAAATTATATAAAAGAGCCAGCCTAAAGTTTAGACTGGCTTTTCCTATTATAAAATAACTTAGTTATTCATCTTTTCGCTTTTCTGTCATCAGAGCTAATGGAGTACATATCAATACAATGACTGCTCCTACAATAAATACATTATCAAATGCCCTGCTTAACTGCTCATTTTTTTCTTTAACAATGACTTTAAGAGCAGATGCTAATTCATCCTTTTGAGCTAATAATTTAATCGCTGTACCAACTTTAGCTTGTCCTCCAGATATAGTTTTTAAACTAGTTGATAACTGTGGGACACTTGAGCTAACAGTTTCAACTCCATTGATTAATAACTGATTTGCATCATAAATCTTTCTATAATTACTCCCCTTTTTAGGTTCTGGAAGATTATCTGTTTTTTGAGCAGCTATTTTGATTGCCTCAACCATATTACTTTGTTTGGTTGAAATACTATTATTTTTCTTAGTCGTATCGAAAGTTTTTGAAATTTCCTTCTTAGCAACTTTTTTTACGTCTGTTGATAAAACCCGTTTTTCAATTTGGTTATATGCTGTTTCCTTAATTTGTGTTTTAGCAACATTAACGTTGCTATTTAAAATGGTAACCAAGAGAGCCATACCAATGGCCTGCCCAATATATCTAGAAGCATTAACGATACCTGACCCAATTCCAGACTTATTAATTGGTAAATATTTTACTGATGATGTTAAGGACATTGCCATAAATCCTAGTCCTAAACCAATAACTACATTACAACAAACAATGAAGCTTTGTGAGGTATTATACTGAATAAGACTAAGCATAAATAATCCACTTGCTGTAATAACCAAACCGATACTAATGAGCAATCTTGCACTAATTTTTTGGTACATCTTAGTTGCTAACGGCATACCTACTACGATAGCTAAAGAGGTAGGAATAATAAGATATGCCGAATGCAAAGCAGAATAGTTACGAACATTTTGCAAGAAATAGTTTAAGATCAATGAAGGTACGATAATCGCAAATCCAAAAATCATATAAATAAGACTTGAAGATGTAAATGTACTTTCCTTGAATAAATTTAAGTCAATGATAGGTGATTTTACTCTTCCTTCGGTTAAACAAAGAAAAAAAAGGCCTACAACACTAATAATAAAACTAGCTATGATGGTTTGTGATGCCCAACCATACTCGTGACCTTCTAATAAACCAAATATAAGTCCACCTAAAGTACAAGTAAGAAAAATAATACCTAGCCAGTCAATATTCTTTGAAATTTTTAAATCATATGATTCTTTTGTCCCTACTAGGATCATCAAGAATGCAAAGATAGCGATTGGAACATTAATACCAAAAATCCAATGATATGTTGTCCAATGGACAATTAAACCACCAATTACTGGTCCCCCCGCTGCAGCTAAGGCACTGAAGGTCCCCATAATAGCAGCAATACGGCTGGTATTCTCTTTCCCAAGTAGTTCAATTCCCATGGGGAGAACAATTGGAGTTAATATGGCACCTCCAATTCCTTGGAAGAACCGAAAAATAATTAAGAGTAATAAAGAATCAGCCACCATACATGCGAATGAGAAGATGCCAAATATGACTACACCAATTAGCATAACCAATTTTCTACCGTAGATATCAGCGAGTTTTGAAACAGTAATAATAAATACAGACATTGCTAAAACATAGATTGTTGCTACCCAACTTGTATCAGTCAATCCTGTATGTAAGTCTTCCATAATATTTGGTAGGGCGATATTAACAATCGTGGCATCTAAAGCTCCCATAAAGAGTGCTAAAACTAGACCTATAAATCCTAGAATTTTTCTTGATTTTGTCATAAAATTCTATTCCCTTCATTAATTATTTTGTTAAATGATTAATGATGCATCAATTATCTTCGTGAACATAAAACAGTCTTTTTTAACTTTTATAATTCACATAAAAAGAATATAATAA
>NZ_JACLQK010000008.1:0-58871 GCF_016648645.1 Streptococcus sp. 22.1
TCTTCATAAGTCAATTTCATAATAAAAACACCCCAAAAGTTAGATTTTTTCTGTCTAACTTTTGGGGTGCAGTTCACTGATGGAGTTTTTTACTTTTTGATATATTTTTAAAATTTTTTACGAATAAGAAAGAAAATATATCAATTAAGGAGAATAGCGTGAAGGAAAAGATTCTAGCCTATGTCAAAGATAATCGTCTGTTTGTGAGTGTCATCGCTGTACTGATGGTGATTTTTTGCTTCTTTCTATGGATGACTTGTGGTGCCGGCAACAGCATGGAGGCGGAGACGTCTTATACAGATGTGACAACATTGTCAACCTCCTCATCCAAACAAAGTTCACAGTCTCTTTCTGAGGCGTCTTCCCAGTCAAAGACCGAAGGAAGTGAAAAGGACAAGTCAAAAGTAACGGTAGATGTTAAGGGGGCTGTGGCCAATCCAGGTGTTTATACCTTAAAAGCAAGCGCTAGGGTGACTGACGCCATCAAAGCCGCTGGGGGAATGACCGAGGATGCGGATGCTAAGAGTGTTAATTTAGCCGCAAGCTTGTCAGACGAAGAGGTTATCTATGTGGCAACTAAGGATGAAAACCTTTCTGTCCTTGGTCAATCAGGAACTAGTCAGGTGTCTAACAAAGGAGGGCAAACTAATGCTAAGGATGGGAAAATTAACTTAAATACAGCGACTGCAGAGGAATTGCAAACCATTTCTGGAATTGGAGCTAAGCGAGCAGAGGATATCATCGCCTATCGCGAAAATCATGGCGGCTTTCAGTCCGTAGATGACCTGAAAAATGTTTCAGGAATTGGTGATAAAACGTTAGATAAAATCAGAGAGTCCCTCTATGTGGCTTAAAAAAGCGCCAATCAGTCTTTTTTCCTTGTCTCTTTTAATAGCTGCCCTTTATTTTACGATTTTTGTCACTAATGTTTATGCTATTGGGACTTTTGTCTTTCTGATGGTCTGTCTTTTGAAGCATCATTGGAAGAATAAGACAGCCCTAAAGTTGGTGGGACTTGTAGGTAGTTTCTTTTTGGTCTACTTTTTATTCTTGCACCACAGAGCTACTATACAAGATAAACAAGCCCCTGCTGAAATCAATCAGGTGACTCTGGTTGTTGATACGCTATCGGTTAATGGTGAGCAATTATCAGCTATCGGTAAGGCAAAGGGACAAACCTATCAGGTCTTTTACCGACTCAAATCTGAGAAGGAGCAGCATTTTTTCAAGACTACTAGCCAAACGTTGGTATTGAAGGGAAAAATAAACTTATCTCAAGCAACTGCTCAGCGTAATTTTCAAGGGTTTAATTATCAGTCTTATCTAGCCAGTCAAGGCATTTATCGAATCGCTCAGATTGAGCGCTTGGACCAAGTGGTACCTCAAAAATCTCTATCTCCCCTAGCATTTTTCCATCAACTGAGGAGGAGGGCTTTGGTTCATATCCAGACGCACTTTCCTAGTCCTATGAGACACTATATGACAGGCCTGCTCTTTGGGTATTTGGATAAGGAGTTTGATGAGCAGAGCCAGCTTTACACAAGTTTAGGTATTATTCATCTATTCGCACTTTCGGGGATGCAAGTGGGCTTTTTTTGGGGATGGTTTCGCTACGGACTTCTACGCTTGGGCCTTCCTAAAGATTATCTATTTATCGTCTTGCTGCCTTTTTCCTTATGTTATGGCTTAATGACAGGATGGACAGCTTCAGTCCTACGTTCCTTGGTTCAAAGTTTGCTGGCTGAGTTTGGTATTAAAAAACTGGACAATATGGGACTAACCTTGCTTCTATTGTTTCTCTTGTTACCCCATTTTCTCTTAACAGTGGGAGGTGTATTAAGTTGTTCCTATGCCTTCTTGTTGTGTTTGTTTGATTTTGAGGACTTGTCATCTTTAAAGAAATCAATCTATACGAGCTTGGTATTGAGTCTTGGGATTTTGCCCTTTTTAACCTACTATTATGGAACCTTTCAACCAGTTAGTTTAATTCTAACAGCGATTTTTTCCATAGTATTTGATAGCTTTCTCTTGCCTGTCTTGACAGTATTCTTTGCCCTCTCAGGACTGGTAATCTTTTCTCAAATCAACCCACTTTTTGAATGGATGGAGTCCTTTTTGACTTGGATACAATCCTGGATAGGTCAACCTTTGATTTTAGGGAAACCTAGTTTGTTTCAGTTTGGCTTGATGATAGCAGTATTGGTTATGCTCTTTGATTTTTGGAAAAAGCCTCAGTTTAGGATTTGCCTTTTGATGATTTTTGGACTTTTGATGGTCTGGGTCAAACATCCTTTAACCAATGAGGTGACTGTGGTTGACGTTGGTCAGGGAGATAGTATTTTTCTGAGGAGTATGAAAGGTGATACCATCCTAATTGATGTGGGTGGCAAGGTGACGTTTGGAACTAAAGAAAAATGGCAAGAGTCTAGCCAGACGAGCAATGCGGAGAAAACCTTGATTCCCTATCTACAGGCTAGAGGAGTGTCTCAAATTGATTATCTGGTCCTGACGCATACAGACACAGACCATATTGGTGATTTGGAAGAAGTGGCCAAGTGTTTTAAGATTAAGGAAATCTGTGTCAGTCAGGGGGCTTTGACTAAGTCTAGCTTTGTTAAAAGACTTCGGACTATAAAATGCCCAGTTCACACTCTAAAGGCTGGCGACAAATTACCCATGATGGGAAGCAATCTACAGGTTCTTTATCCAAATAAAGTTGGTGATGGCGGTAACAATGATTCGCTAGTTCTCTACGGAAAATTATTAGGAAGCAGTTTTTTGTTTACTGGTGATTTGGAAAAAGAAGGAGAGGAGGAACTAATGGCCAGCTATCCAACTTTAAGGGCAAGCGTCCTCAAAGCTGGACACCACGGTTCAAAAGGTTCTTCGTCTGAAGCTTTTTTGGACCAGCTGCACCCCTCCCTTGCACTTGTTTCAGCTGGTGAGAACAATCGTTATAAACATCCAAATGATGAAACAATAGAACGTTTTAAGCAACGCCACATTAAAATTTTACGAACAGATAAAGACGGAGCCATCCGTTTTAAGGGCTGGTTTAAATGGTCAAGTGAAACTGTCCGATAATTGTTAGAGTTCTTAATTTGTCATGCACTTCAATCTATGGTAGAATGTAAAAGCTAATATTCCAGTATAAGAAAGATTGAACAGTATGCGTAAAATTATCATCAATGGTGGTAAGAAACTTCAGGGAGAAGTTACAGTATCAGGGGCTAAAAACTCAGTTGTTGCATTGATTCCAGCCATCATTTTATCTGATGGAGTGGTTACCCTTGACGGGGTACCAGCAATCAGCGACGTCGATAACCTAATTGAAATTATAGAAGTAATGGGTGGTTCTGTTAAGCGTGATGGAGAAACACTCGAAATTGACCCACGAGGCGTTAAGGATATGCCAATGCCATTTGGTAAGATTAACAGTCTTCGTGCTTCTTACTATTTCTACGGTAGCTTGCTTGGACGTTACGGTCAAGCAACCGTAGGTTTGCCTGGTGGTTGTGATTTGGGACCACGTCCTATTGACCTTCACCTTAAGGCTTTTGAAGCGATGGGTGCTAGCATTTCCTATGAAGACGAATCTATGCGTATTGCGACTGATGCTGGTCAACGCATTAAGGGTGCTCATATCTACATGGATACGGTCAGTGTTGGAGCGACGATTAATACCATGTTGGCAGCGGCTAAGGCTGACGGTCGTACGGTCATTGAGAATGCGGCGCGTGAACCTGAGATTATTGATGTAGCAACTCTTCTTAACAATATGGGCGCACGTGTTCGTGGCGCTGGTACAGAAGTCATCACGATTGAAGGTGTAGAGAGCTTACATGGCACTCGTCATCAGGTTATTCCAGACCGTATTGAAGCGGGTTCCTACATTGCTATGGCCGCGGCTATCGGTAAGGGAATTAAGGTTAAAAATGTTCTTTATGAACACCTTGAAAGTTTTATCGCTAAACTTGAAGCAATGGGTGTTCGTATGACAGTTGAAGAAGATGCCATCTTTGTTGAAGAGCAAGGTGATTTAAAACCTGTTGATATTAAGACATCACCTTATCCAGGTTTTGCGACGGACTTACAACAACCGATGACACCATTGTTGTTGAAAGCAAGTGGTCGAGGAAAAATTATTGATACGATTTATGAGAAGCGTGTGAACCACGTTCCTGAATTGGCTCGTATGGGTGCTGATATTCAGGTACTCGGTGGACAAATTGTTTACAATGGTCCAACGCAACTCTCAGGTGCGCCAGTAAAAGCCAGTGATTTGCGTGCAGGTGCTGCGCTTGTTACGGCAGGTCTTATGGCAGAAGGTCAAACTGAAATTACCAATATTGAGTTTATCCTTCGTGGGTATTCAAATATCATTGAGAAACTTTCTGACCTTGGTGCAGATATTCGTTTGATTGAAGATTAAGTCTAAGGTTCAACCCCTAGTGGTTGAGCCTTTTTCCATTTCTAAAACTGTGTTATAATACTATCATGGATATTTGGACTAGTCTGGGTGCTTTTGCCTTCTTTGAGTCGGAGCGCCTTTCTTTTAGACCACTCATCTTTTTGGATCGTTTTGATTTACACGAAATTGTATCAAATCCTAAGAATCTACAATTTTTCTTTCCTGCCACTCAAACACAGCATGAAACGGATTGCCTTTTGGTTCATTACTTCATGAAGGAGCCTCTAGGTGTATGGGCTATTGTAGATAAAGAGTTAGAAAAGATGATTGGCGTCGTTCGTTTTGAAAAGATAGATGTCCAGAAACGGACTGCAGAGCTTGGCTATTTTTTGAATGCCTCATACTGGGGTAGAGGCTTAATGACAGAGGCAGTTACTTGTCTGTCAAATTTGGCTTTAACAGCTATGGGAATGGATCGTATTATTCTTATTGCCCACTTGGAAAATAAGGCATCGATTCGTGTAGCAGAGAAGTCTGGCTTTAAACTTGTGTCCCGCTTTAAGGGAGCAGACCGATACACCCGTACCATGCGTGATTATCTCCGCTTTGAGAAGGAGGAGAACTGTGAGTAAACATCAAGAAATTCTAGATTATCTAGAGGCCTTACCTATCGGTAAGCGTGTTAGTGTCCGTAGTATTTCGAATCACTTACAGGTTTCTGATGGAACCGCCTATCGAGCAATTAAAGAAGCTGAAAATCGAGGGTTGGTTGAGACACGTCCTCGGAGTGGGACGGTTCGAATTGAAAAGAAAGTCCAGGTTCGCCTTGATAAGCTGACCTTTGCGGAGATTGCGGAGATTACAGAGTCTGAGGTTATCTCTGGTCATGAAGGTCTGGAACGTGTCTTCAGTAAGTTCTATATCGGAGCCATGACTATTGAGAATATCACCCGTTATCTAACCAAAGGAGATCTTCTTATTGTTGGGGACCGTGAGGATATTCAATTGCTTGCCCTAGAACACAATAATGCTATTCTAGTGACGGGGGGCTTTCAGGTTTCCGATAGGGTTAAAGAGCTTTCACGTTTGAAGCAATTTCCAGTCATGGTAACAACTTACGATACTTTTACCGTGGCAACCATGATTAACCAGGCACTTTCGAATGTCCGTATCAAAACAGACATCAAGACTGTAGCTCAAGTCTATACCAGACGAGAAGACTACAACTACATGACTCCAGAAATGACAGTCAGGGATTTTCAGAATTTGGTGAAACGGACGAACTTGGTGCGTTTTCCTATTCTGTCTGAGGCTGACAAGGTGATTGGGATTGTGACCATGCGAGATGTGTCTAATCAGCAACCGACGACCATGCTCAAGGCAATAATGACCAAGCCGACGGTGACACGACTTGAGACTAGTCTGGCAACTGTGGCCCAAAAGATGATTTTTGAGGACTTTGATATCATTCCTGTTGTGGATGAAGAAAAACACTATCTAGGTGTTATCACCCGTCGTCAGGTTTTGGAAGAACTTCAGGACAATAATCGTGGCAACTTGCACACCTTTAGCGATCAAATGATAGCTAACCTAAACCAGGACAAGCATGCTTTCAGCTTTGAGGTCGAGCCCACTATGATTGACAATTCTGGAAACCTCACTCAGGGTGTTCTTGCAGAGATGGTTAAAGAGGTTGTCTATCGTATCATGGAAAAGCAGGAACAAAATGGTCTTGTGATTGAAGAGATGATGTTTTACTTTCTTCAGGCAGCTCAGATCGATGATAAGGTGACGATTACACCAAGTATTATCGCTGAAACCAGACGTAGAGCCCATCTGGACCTTATGGTTACACACGGAAATCATACCGTCTGCAAATCAGTCGTTGTGGTTAAGAAAACTTAGTAACTAAAAATAAAAGATATAAAGAAAACGGAGAAAACAATGATTACATTAAAATCAGCACGTGAAATTGAAGCAATGGATAGGGCAGGGGATTTTCTTGCTAGTATTCATATTGGTCTACGTGACCTCTTGAAACCAGGAGTAGACATGTGGGAAGTGGAAGAGTATGTGCGTCGTCGTTGTAAAGAAGAGAATGTCCTTCCCCTTCAGATTGGGGTTGAGGGAAGCATTATGGATTACCCTTATGCGACATGCTGTGGCCTTAATGACGAAGTGGCACATGCCTTTCCACGTCACTATATTTTGAAAGATGGTGACCTCTTGAAGGTTGATATGGTCTTGTCAGAACCTATCGATAAGTCAGTCCTTGATGTGTCAAAATTGGATTTTGACAATGTTGCTCAGGTTAAAAAATACACGGAATCATATTCTGGCGGTTTGGCTGACTCATGTTGGGCTTATGCGATTGGAACGCCATCTGACGAAGTCAAAAAACTTATGGAAGTAACACGTGAGGCTATGTACCTTGGCATTGAACAAGCGGTAGTCGGTAACCGTATCGGTGATATCGGTGCAGCTATCCAAGAATACGCTGAAAGTCGTGGTTACGGTGTTGTTCGTGATTTGGTTGGACACGGAGTTGGGCCAACAATGCACGAAGAACCAATGGTGCCAAACTATGGGGTGGCTGGACGAGGTCTCCGTCTCAAAGAAGGAATGGTTTTGACTATCGAGCCGATGATTAACACTGGTACTTGGGAAATCGATACTGACCTTGAAACGGGTTGGGCTCACAAAACTCTTGACGGTGGACTTTCTTGTCAATATGAGCACCAATTTGTTATCACTAAGGATGGTCCAGTAATTTTGACTTCTCAAGGCGAAGAAAGAACTTACTAATATGAAACGACAAGGCTTAATGTCCCGTCTATTGGATAAACTCCAATGGCGCCCTTTGCAGGTTTATCTTAGGCATTATCGTAGTGCAGAGATAGATATTTCAACTATCGCAGTGGCTTACTACCTCATTTTGACGGTTTTTCCGCTTATTGTCATTGCGGCAAATGTCTTTCCCTATCTGAATATTGATACGACTGATCTCTTGAAGTTTATGAATGAGCACCTTCCTAAGCAGTTTTATGCACCTGCAGCCAACGTTGTTCAGGATATCTTCTCGACACCTTCTGGACAGTTGTTGGGAGTTGCCTCTTTGACGGGATTCTGGACAATGATTAAGTCCTTGTCTTCTCTTCAAAAGGCGATTAACAAGGTATATGGTGCTTCAGAACACCGTGATGTCTTTATTAGTCACATTGTTGGTGGTTTCATGAGTCTGGTCATCTTGTTCCTGCTCACCTTTGCACTAATGCTGTCTACGATTATTCAGTCGGTCCTTAGAGTTATTACACAGACCTATCCTATTGGTTCCAAGATGACTCAGTTTATTTTAAATAGTATCCAGCCTCTGAGTATTGCAGTTGTCTTTCTGGGAATGATGGTGCTTTATTTTGTGCTTCCGAATGTGAAGATTCGAAAAATCCGCTATGTTATGCCAGGGACTATCTTTACGACTTTAGTGATTGGCTATTTAAGCAACTTGTTTGGAACTTATGTGATTCGTACCTTGAGTCGATTAGTTGATATCAAGTTATTTGGATCCATTATGATTTTCGTCTTCATGCTTTGGTTCATCTTCTTGGCCAGGATTTTGATTTTGGGGGCCGTCTTTAATGCGACCTATCAAGAGCTTAGACAAGGTGAACTGAAAAGTAGAAGAGGAGATGTGATTACTATTATTCAGAGCTTTTCTGGAGATGGTAGTGACAGCAAAAAACACAAAAAAGATGAGGATGATTCCTAGATGATAAAGAGAGCTTGGTGAGATCCAGGCTCTTTTGACGGGAATATTATCCTTTGTAGATAATAAAAAGATAATGATTATGGAGGAAAAATGAAAAAACAAACTGTTCGTGATTTAACACATATTGCTATTGTGGCAGCTCTTTATGTAGTCTTGACTGTTGTGCCACCTTTTAACTTAATTTCGTATGGTCCCTACCAGTTCCGAATTGCAGAAATGTTCAATCTTTTAGGATTTTATAATCGCAAGTATATCATTGCCGTGACTTTGGGCTGTGTAATTGCTAATTTCTTTAGCTTTAACATGATTGATGTGGTTGTCGGAAGTCTCTCGACACTGGTCTTTGTCGGTTCAGGTGTTTATTTCTTCGACCGATTTAAGAACCAAGATATTTTAGGTGGACTTTTTGACAAGGCTCATGTTTACTTTGCCTTTTACTTCTCATTCTTCATGGTGACAATTGCGGCTGAGTTGACCTTGGTTACTCAGGCACCATTTTGGGCAACTTGGTTCACTGTTGCTATGGGAGAACTGGCTTCTCTCTTAGTTGGTGCAATTCTTATTAAGAAATTGGCCAAAGTTATTGATTTTGTTTCCTAAATTAACGTCTGTAAAGGCGTTTTTTTCTGCTTTTATGTTAAAATGTTCCTATGGAAAAACGAATGAAAGAGCTGGTTGTTAAACTTAACCAGTATGCAAAAGAGTATTATACGGAAGATAATCCATCAGTGTCAGATGCCGAGTATGATAAGCTTTATCGTGAGCTTGTAGCTTTGGAGGCTGAACATCCAGAACTTGTTCAAGCAGATAGTCCAACACATCGTGTGGGAGGGCTGGTACTTGATGGTTTTGAAAAATATCAACATGAGTATCCGCTTTATAGTTTGCAGGATGCTTTTTCACGAGAAGAGCTAGATGCCTTTGATAAGAGGGTTAAGGACGAATTTCCTAATGCTGATTATATGGCTGAACTCAAAATCGATGGGCTTTCTATCTCGTTGACCTATGTGGATGGTATTCTTCAGGTAGGTGCGACACGTGGTGATGGTTTTGTAGGTGAGAATATCACTGAAAATGTCAAGCGTATCTCAGATATTCCTTTGAAGTTGGACCAACCTCTTAATATTACGGTGCGTGGGGAGTGTTACTTGCCACGGGCTGAGTTTGAACGCATCAACATCCAACGCCAGGAAAATGGTGAGGCCGAATTTGCCAATCCACGTAATGCTGCAGCAGGAACTCTTCGTCAATTAGATACCAAAGTGGTTGCAGAGCGTCGTTTGGCGACTTTCCTTTATCAGGAAGCTAGTCCAACGGAGCGTCTAACACAAAATGATGTCTTAAATGAAGTGGCAGAACTCGGTTTCTCTGTTAATCCACGACGCATTGTCACATCATCGATGGATGAGATTTGGGACTTTATTCAAGCTGTTGGAGAAGATCGTGATCACTTGGCCTATGACATTGATGGTGTTGTCATCAAAGTCAATAGTTTGGCCATGCAAGAAGAACTCGGTTTTACAGTTAAGGCGCCACGTTGGGCCATTGCTTATAAATTCCCGGCTGAGGAAAAGGAAGCAGAGCTTCTCTCAGTGGACTGGCAGGTAGGTCGTACGGGTGTAGTAACGCCGACTGCTAATTTGACTCCAGTGCAATTAGCGGGGACAACGGTTAGTCGGGCCACCCTTCATAATGTAGATTACATTGCCGAAAAAGACATTCGTATCGGTGATACCGTAATTGTCTACAAAGCTGGTGATATTATCCCTGCTGTACTTCGTGTAGTAGAGAGTAAGCGTACGACACAGGAGCCGATGGAAGTACCGACTCAATGTCCATCTTGTGGCAGTGGTCTTTTACATTTTGAAGATGAAGTTGCCCTACGTTGTATCAATCCTTCTTGCCCTGCTCAGATCAAGGAAGGCCTGATTCATTTTGCCTCTCGAGATGCCATGAACATCGCAGGTATGGGACCTTCAGTGGTTGAAAAGCTCTTTAAAGCTGAATTGGTTAAAGATGTGGCTGATATCTATGGCTTGAACAGTCAGGATTTCCTTCAATTGGAAGGTTTCAAAGAAAAGTCGGCTGAAAAACTTTACGCAGCCATTCAAGCATCAAAAGAAAATTCTGCAGAGAAATTGCTCTATGGCTTGGGTATTCGTCATGTTGGCGCCAAAGTTAGTAAGCAGTTGCTAGAAGCTTTTGGCAGTATACAAGAGTTAGCCAGTGCAGATGTCGAGGCTATTGCTACTGTAGATGGTTTAGGAGAGGTTATTGCCAAGTCCATCCAGCGCTATTTTGCTAAGGAGGAGGCCCAAGTTCTTATGAAAGAACTGGAATCCTATGGCGTTAATTTGTCCTATCTTGGACAAAAGGTGGCAGATGATGCTATCTTATCTGGTAAGACAGTTGTTTTGACAGGAAAATTGGAACATCTTAAACGTAGTGAAGCAAAGGCAAAACTAGAAGCTCTGGGTGCTAAGGTGACAGGTTCTGTCTCTAAGAAAACAGATTTAGTAGTTGCTGGTAGTGATGCCGGAAGTAAGTTGGAAAAAGCACAAAGCCTAGGAATTGAAGTAAAAGATGAGGCTTGGTTGCTGGATTTATAGGAGTTCAATATGAAACAAAAACGTGCCCGCTTAATTTATAATCCAACATCTGGACAAGAAATTATGAAAAAAAATGTTGCCGAGGTCTTGGATATTCTGGAAGGTGCTGGCTTTGAAGCGTCAGCCTTTCAAACAACACCAGATGAGAACTCAGCAAAAAATGAGGCCACTCGTGCGGCCAAAGCAGGCTTTGACTTAGTTATTGCTGCTGGTGGTGATGGTACAATCAATGAGGTTGTTTCTGGGATTGCCCCGCTTAAAAAACGCCCACAAATGGCGGTTATTCCAACGGGAACGACAAATGACTTTGCACGCGCCTTGAAGATTCCAAGAGGAAATCCTGTTGAAGCAGCCAAGGTTATCGCTAAAAAACAGACCCTTCAGATGGATATTGGCCGTGCCTATGATGACAAATACTTCATCAATATTGCGGCTGCTGGTTCCTTTACGGAACTAACCTATAGTGTACCTAGTCGCTTAAAGACAGTACTTGGTTATTTGGCCTACCTTGTTAAGGGGGCAGAGTTGTTGCCACAAGTTAAGAAGGTTCCTGTTCGTATTACGCATGATGAGGATGTTTCTGAAGGTGGTCTTTCCATGATTTTCGTTGCCTTGACCAATTCAGTTGGTGGCTTTGAAACGATTGCCCCAGATGCTAAACTGGATGATGGTAAATTTACTCTAATCATGGTTAAGACAGCTAACCTCTTTGAATTGGTTGACCTCATTCGTCAAATTCTCCAAGGTGGTAAACACATCTACGATAAGAGAATTTCCTATATCAAAACGAGCTCGCTGTATATTGAGCCTTTAAGTGATGATCGTATGATGATTAACCTCGATGGCGAATACGGTGGTGATGCACCAATTCATCTCCAAAATCTGAAGAATCATATTGAATTTTATGCAAATATTGATGAGATTTCTGATGATGCCATCACTCTTCCAGATACAGATGAATTAGCTCTTGAAGCCATCGCACAAAAATTCAGTACAGAAGCTGAAAAAATTGAGAATGACTAATGTTAAACCTTTAAGCAACCTAAGATAGGTTGCTTTTTAAGTATATTTGTAGAAAATGACGCTTTCATTTGTTACAATAGAAAAAACTGGGAAATTGTTATATAGAATATTTAGAGGAGTAGAGGTTTAATAAAGAGAATGAACATTATTTAAGTGATGATCATCTAAAGAATGGTGATCAGGCTTTTGAGTCGGCTTTTAGTAATAAAGGGCCAGAGTTTGAATCTGCTTTTCAGGAGGAAAAAGCTGAGAAGCGGCATTTCTTTTTGACTCTTGCTCTACCACTGATACTCTTAAGTGTGAGCTGGGGCTCGGTCTTCTTATCTTGGAAGTATAAGCCGATAATTGTGTATCTGGCTGTAATTGTGGCATGTTTTGTCCTTGTTATCATTCTCTTTAGAATGGGACAGAAGCTAGGTAGATTTCTCCTCACCGCAATCGTGGTTGGCTTGATTGGACTATCCTTCTTTGCCACTTTAGGTGGTTCTGTCTATCGAGGGGCTATGAAAAAATACAGGTTGATTCAGCAGATGTCTCAGTCAGATCTTGATGAGGATAAACCTGATAGTGATGATCCCAAAGACTACGAAGATGAGTCTGCGATTTATAACTGGACGGAAGAAGATTTTGAAAATCTGAAACCCAAGGCTGATACCTTACGTTCGATTATTAAAAGTCATGGTAAGGGCAATTATGTCGAGATGGAGTCTAGTGGTCTCAAGGTGAGATATGACCGTGGAGATGGCAATGAGTATATTGATCTCTCTTTTGTGAAGGACGAAAAGGGACGCTTTGTCTATGATGGTGGAACAGCGACTTATCCACTTGATGGTGTCACTGAGGTTGATAACTATAGCAGTAATTGGACGGAAGAGCAGATAAATAGCTTACGTACTAAAGACCAAGACTATCTGGGTCCAGTAACATCCTTGTCTGAGGTAGTGAGGGAACATTCTCAGGCAAAAAGGTCCTAGAGAAGTATCAACGTCCATTCATCAGGAATCATACATAAGTCAGTTGATCTTGATTACACTGATCAGAATAGTCCTATTGAGAAAGCACAATTGTTAAGACTATCTTTTGAGTATAACGAAAAGAAAAAGGACTATTATTTGAGCTATAATTCTGTGGCTCGTCGCTACTAGGGATGACTATCTATGATAATGAATAACTAAACAGCAATTTTTTAGTAATAAGGGGTTTGATTATAAAGGGGGATTTTATAATGACAGCATCAAAAACCAAACGTCTCTTGTATTTTATGTCCGAATTGGAAAAGGGAAATGACATTTCAAAAACGGACTACCTAGCTCGCTTTGGCATAAGTGAGCGTACACTTAAAGAGGACGTGAGTGAACTCAAGGAAAATTTGACTGAGTTACGTCCAAATATGAAGGTTAAGTATTCCAGAAAATACGGTTCTTATCATGCCCAGTATGAACAGGGCTATGGTAACCTTAAATACAATCAGGCAGTTATCCTATCTAAGATTCTTTTAGAGAGTCGTGCCCTTCGAAAGGATGAAGTAGCAGAAATTATCAACATCTTTGTTGAGAGGGCTGTAGACGACAAGGAGCGCAGACGTATCAAGCGATTGACTGAGCTAGAACTAGATAGTTATCAAGAACTTAAGATTTATCAGGATCAAGATAAGTCACTCTTACCAGCTATTTCTGCCATTTTCGATGCCATTGTGGACCAACGTCCTTTGTCTTTTAGTTACCGTAAGCCAGGAGAAAAAGTGGAGGAATATAAGGTTTTTCCAATTTCAGTCATTTTTGATAACCATTATTTCTACTGTATTTCTTACAAACTGGATGATAACTTTACTTGTGATTATCAGTTCTCTGAAATCCGTTATTTCCGTGTTGATCGTTTCCAAACCATTCACAAATCTGAAAATGACGTCGCCTTCACGCTCAGTCCAGAACAAGAAGCTCGTCTTATTACAGATGAGCAGGTGCGTTATCAGGCTTTCTCAATGCTTTCTGGTAATGAGTGGGCTCGAATTATCTTTGAGTATAAAGGACTTTACCGTGATGTCTTGGAATCCGATATTCCAAAACTTAAACTGTTAGAGGAAAGCACTAGTGATGGTGTTGATCAGGTCCGTTATGAGATTGAAACCTTTAGTTTATTAGGCTTTCAAAAGTATATTCAACGCTTTGATGGAGATTTTGTTTTCCTTAAGATTGAAGCAATGGATAATTAGTAAAAAAGGCATTCGATTATCCGAATGTCTTTTCAAATCTGACAAAAATAGTATAATTGTGTTAAAATAGGAATACGGAAGCGTTATCATTTTCATAAGGAGGGAAAATATGAAAGAAAAGAAAAAAGAAATGCAAAAACAAGTCTTAACTCTTCTAGGAATCTTGATTTTTGCCTTTGTCAATGTGTTTATCTTTGATAATAAGATGGGCGCTGGTTTTTCTGCCTTCTCAACTATCACCCTGATGAGTATTGGACTCTTGTCTAAGCGCACCAGTCTGCGAGTTTTGGCTATTATTTCCTATCTCATCAATGTGGTAGCAGCCGTTTTTGGCTTCAACTATGTTGGTTTTCTAACAGCAGTTCAGGCCATTGAACTTATCTTCGTTATCTGGTATCTTTACCCACGTGACACGTTTTTGAGACGAGATACAACTGATAAATACACTTACCGCTATCGTTGGATTCATTTGCTTTTGACGGTTTTAATCTCAATTGGAGGTTATATCGTTTTTGCAGTTGTTTCTAGTATTTGGGATGGTTCCTTCCTAGAATACGGTGGGAACACAGCTCTCATCTTTGCTATGCAATATTTGCTCTTTTTGAGCATTACCAAGTCGAGACAAGATGAACCGACCAAGGTTGCCCATTTGTTCCAAAAGGAACGCCGTACTAAGGAAATGAAAGCGGCAATAGAGGCCGAACGCCAAGCCAAAGAAAGAGCACTTGCACAAGCCTTTGAGGTACCTTTGAAGGCACCAAGTCAAACAGCTGCAAAATTTGGTAACAACATGGTCAAATTTGCATCTGTCTGGCTATTGGTAATGGACATGTCCATCTTGGCTTACTTCTTCCGTCCAAATGATGTTGGTTTCGGGTTTGGCGCCTTCTTTGTACTCTTGACTATTGTCTTGTCCTTGATTTTCAAATCTGAGGAAGACAAGGAGGATGTTTTCTCTATCATCTATCATAAGATTCGTCCTATCCAACCTATTTTCTTCATTTTGCTTTTGATTGCCCATGCGCATAAGTTTAGCTATGGTGCAGCTTACGCTCTCTTGTTCTCAGCTGCTTATTTCTTCTGGGCTATCAATAAGATTAATATGAAGACTCTTTTGACCTTTACAGTCATCATTTATTTCTTCCCAGTCTTTGGTTATCTCTCTAACCCTTACCGTCTAGGTGCTGAAAACCTTAAGATGGTTGGTGAACTGGTGACAGATCGTGATAAGTCTAATACCTTCTATCTTGGTCATTATTGGTCACTTTTAGGCTTGCAAAGCGATGGTGAGTATGAAGGAGTCCCTGCTTCTTGGCAGGCTGCTAAGTTCGCTGATATTCAGACATTCTCTGATGACAGTGATATCACTTCAGGTGTCTTCCAAGTGAATAGTCACAATGACTATGATTATGATTTACATTTAACAAATAACAAGGGCACCATTGAAGTTACAACTGGCTCTGGAAAAGATAAGAAAGAATACCAGTTCACTGACTTTGCCAGAACCTATTATCGATATGAAAAATTGAAAAAAACGGATAACCAAAAGCGTTATAAAGATTTTTACAAGGTAGGTACTGTTTCGACTGAGTTGGGAACTTATAATCTTTACCTCGAAATGAATCAAGATTGGGTTGATGAGTATCAGAAAGATCCTACTAATGTTGACTACCGTTTGCTTATCTCTGGTGATAAACTGACACCAAGAGAAGCTTACAAGAAAGCATATCATTACTAAAAAAATATCTCTGCACATTGCAGAGATATTTTTGTTTTTGTTAGTCTTTATATCCACGTTTAGCTAGCTCTCGTACCAGGACTGCTCCCAAAATCGCAGGCACTAATTGTCCTAAGAGGAGATTAATAACGAGAGCAAAATAAGGAAGTTTGAGTAAGGCGCTAAGCCAGATTGGAACCACTAAGGCAGGAATGAGTAGGATTGGAAGAATGATAAACCAGCTAGATAACTTAGCTTTACGGATGAGGTAGATGCTACCGGTTGTTAAAAAGCTAGCAAAGAAGCCACCGACCACGTCAATTAATCCCAATCCGCCAAAAGAGTTAGCGATGGCATTAGCCAGACTAATTGGGAATACCAAAAATGGGAAGATGTAGGTTAATCCATATAAAGCAGTGGCCAGACGCATTTGAACCGCACCAAATGAAATGGCTTGAGACACAAAGAGGATAGCGATGTAAAGGGCCATCATTATAGCTGACAGAACGAGCTTTTGAGTGGTGTTAAGTTTTGTTTTCATATTTCTCCTTAATTATTGGGCATAGTAAAAGAGTAGCAGGTCTACTCTTTTTGTGATTTATGTCTAGAGATACTTTATAAATCAATCTCTAAGACAATAGGTGTGTGGTCTTGGCGATCCCCAGAGTCAATCATGTCTGACTTTGTGGCCTTATCGGCAATACGATTTGAAGTCAACCAGTAGTCGATTCTCCAGCCTGTATTGTTGATTTTAGATGTTTTGCTACGTTGAGCCCACCAAGTGTAGGCTCCTGTAACGTCGCCATTGAGGTGACGGTAGGTATCTGTGAATCCTTTGGCAAGGAGGTTAGTGAAACCAGCACGTTCTTCATCAGTAAATCCTGGTGAACGACGATTACTTGAAGGATTAGCCAAGTCGATTTCCTTGTGGGCAACATTATAGTCACCAGTCGCAAGAACTGGTTTCTGAGCGTCCAATTCAGCTAGGTAATCCGCATATTTTTCGTCCCAGATTTGACGTTCAAGCAGACGTTTGAGGCCATCACCAGCGTTTGGTGTGTAGACCTGTGTCACAAAGAAATTGTCAAATTCGAGAGTGATGATACGCCCTTCACAGTCCATGGTTGAAGGTGCTCCGATTTCAGGATAGGTAATGACTGGATTCAATTCTTTTTTATACAAGAACATGGTTCCAGCATAACCTTTACGGGCAGGTTCAACAGATGAACGCCAAGTATTGTCATAGTCAGGGAAATAGTCTTCCAAGATTTGCAAATGCTTTTTAGTCGGACCTTTGGCAGACAGTTTTGTCTCTTGAATAGCAATGATGTCTGCATTTTCAGCGACCAAGGTATGGATAACTGCGCGTGATAGTTGAGCGCGAGCAGAGTCACTAGTAAGAGCGGCATTTAGGGAATCAATATTCCAAGAAATTAATTTCATGTGTACAGTTTCCTTCTTTGAATTGTTCCTATCTATTGTAGCAGAAAATAAGATGTCAGGCGAGTTATGGGATTGATAAGAGAAGCTAGGAGGAGTATACTAATCTTAGATTGAGAGGTACATATTAATGAAAAAGCAATCATACATTTATTACATGTTTTGGGTTCTCTTGTTGATACAAATCATTCTTACAATCATGATTTGGTGGTCACAGGGAATTATTCTTCCACTTGTCATTTTTCCAGGGATGAGTGTCTTCTTTTTATTTTACTTAAGGTATCTCTTAGGCTACAACCTTAAGCAATCTCCCTCAGAACCCTTATTTGTCCTCCGTAGGTATGGCGTTGGAACTAGTTTAAATCCCAAAAATCCCCTAGGCTATAAGATTAGTCTCCTAGTGGTCATGGGTGCTTTAGTTCTCCTTTTCTGCCTAACCCTATTAGCCTTTCTTGGAAAATAGAGTCTTAGGTTTTTTTATTTGTAATTATCACTAACTAGTTATAATGTATTCTCATAACAAATAAAAGAATCACTGGAGGAAAGATTTATGACGATTGAACTTGGCAAGGTAATCATACTCAGTCTGTTGACAATCGCCCTGTGTATCCACGAGCAGTCCAAGATGATTTGCCGATATGGGTAGCGACAGGTGGTCACATTGAGTCGACCATTCAAATTGCGGAAAAAGGTTTGCCAATTGCCTATGCTACAATTGGGGGAAATCCGAAGGCCTTTACTAAATTAGTAGAAGTTTATAAGGAAATCGGTGCTCGAAATGGTTATTCGGATGAACAACTTAAGGTGGCTGCTCATTCTTGGGGATGGATTGAAGAAAATAATTTCCAAGCGATAGAAAATTATTTTTATCCAACGAAACAAACGGTGGATAACATTGCTAAGGATCGCCCACATTGGTCTGAAATGACTAAAAAGCAGTACTATGCTAGTGTTGGACCAAACGGAGCCATGTTCGTTGGGGACCCCGCTCACGTCGCTCAAAAAATCATTCGTATTATTGAAGATTTACAGCTAAATCGCTTCATGCTTCATCTCCCAATTGGTTCTATGCCACATGAGGCTGTTCTAAAGGCTATTAAACTTTATGGTGAAGAAGTGGCGCCGATTGTTCGTCGTTATTTTGAAAATAAAGGATAATAGGTTGAAGGTAAGCCTCAAGTTCTCTCTACTATTGTCAGCATCCCTGTTCTATGATAGGATGGAAGATAATTGATAAAGAGAAGAGGAAAATTATGCGAAAGCTGTCAGAAGCAGAATGGATAAGTCGTTTTGAGCAAGTTCAAGGGCGTAAACCGAAACCTGATGAACTACAGTTAGCTTATCAGTCTGGCCTTATTGGAATCTCGAAAAATTATAATTATATCTATATTCTTCTGGGGGCTCTAGTAGCGATCGTCGTTGGTATTGGCTTGACTCTAGTCTCTAGTTCAATGAAGAACGTCAAACAGACTAAGTCGTCTGCCACAGTGGCTAGCTCGATATTCTCATCGACAGATAAGGCTAATGCCAAGTCAAGTACGTCATCAATCGAAAATGCGAAGACGAGTGAATCTAGCAGTGCAAGTATTGATACACCTGACGCTAACCATGCCAAGGAAGCCTATACTGAAAATCCACGTTGGACTAATGACAAAGCTAGTCGACTTGCTAGTTTGATGGTTTCTTGGGGCAATCAGATGAATCAGCCTGGATACAAAGAAATCACCAATGAGGCTTCTTCTTTGCCTATCCGTTGGATGTCAGACCATAACCAGACTGTGGATGCTACTTATGCTGCAAATGGTAATAGCAATTCGGAGTATACCATTGTTTCGGTTTACGAGAGATGGGAAAATGTCTCTGTTCACCGTTATTTCTTTACCATAAAAAAAGATGGGACTCCATTTGTCCTCTACTCACCAACTACTAATGGTGGTGTCTATTATGTCAAAGAAACAGAAAATGCAGACCTTAAATCGGGATATGCAGATATTGTAAACAATTAAAAACTAGGATTCCAGTTGGAATCCTAGTTTTTAATTTGATGACAAGTCAAGTTGTAATCAGTTCTTTTACAATCATTCGCTCTTATTTAACCTTCTTGGCTAACATGGTCGCAAATTGAAGGGCGATTGGATTGCCATGCTCATCTAAACGGTGAAGGTGACCAAGATTTTCGTTATACTTGACTAACTCCCAGTCTTTATAGTAGTTCTTCAACTCACCCTCTTCAAAAGTAAATGGGAAAGGCATGGTACAAGGGTGCTCCTCTGTGTCCATGGCACAAACAATTAGGTTGTAGCCACCGACAACAGTACGCTCTTGCATATTCTTGATAATAGCCGGAATTTGATCGGGATCAAGGAACATAAAGACGACTGTTGAGAGGATGAAATCAAAGGTTTCAGACTCAGGAAGAGCAGCAGCATTGATATCGTAGTAGCCAGCTCTAACATTGTAATTTTCCTCATCTGCAATCATTTGGATGCGTTGTGTAGCTTCGTTATTAACATCAACGGCTGTAACATCATGCCCAAGAGATGCCAAATAAAGAGCGTTACGGCCGTGACCACAGCCTAGGTCAAGGGTACGACCAGGTTTGATATGACCAGATTGGACTGCTTCAAGAACCTCGGAGTGGGCTTTAGTATCATACTTTTTAGCCATGTAGTCTTCAGGTTTACAGTAAAAAGAAAGATAGCATTCCAAATCATCTGATGCAGCAGCGATGCGATGCCAAGCTTGTGGTTCAACAAAAGGAATCTCTGTCTCGGGGGTAAAAAGGTGCTCTGCAGTAACCTGTCCTTGTTCATCTAATTCGTAGAAGCGGAGAGATCCTGATAGAATGGTCAATTTAGCCCAAGTTCCTACCTTAGTATTGTGTTTTTGCGTCACCATTTCTGGAAGTGTTGTAGCTGTCCAGTTTGGTAAACGTTTGTAGCAAAGAAGTTGCTGATTTATAGTCATTTTATGAGTTCCTTTCAAACAGTATGGCTCTATTATAGCAAAAGTATGGAAAAAGAAAAAAGGCCTGGCCGGGTGAGCTAGACGCTTTTCTTGTGAGAGATCTGATAATCTAGGAATGGGGAAAAGTGTTTGGGGAAGATAGGTATAAATGTTAAGAAGGGTTCCTAGACTATTTAGAAAATTTTTATGAGAACAATAAGTCTTAAATGATAAAATGCTTATCTACAACTCATTAGGTCTCTCTTTACATTATCTATTGTACCAAAAAAACCAGAGGAAACTTACAAATTTTTAAAATGTGTAAGAAAAAATCATGAACAGTCATTTTCTGGTCTTGAATGGTATTTTGTGAAAATTTTTCTGAGTGTTTACAAATCTACTGGGATAATATCGATGACTATGTGCTTTAACTACACTAAAAAACGCCTAACTGCTGTTGCTAGACGTTCTTTATTAGGAGAGATCTGGAAATCTAGGAATGGGGGAAAAGTGTTTGGGGAAGATAGGTATAAATGTTAAGAAGGGTTCCTAGACTATTTTTATTCTGTTTATGAGAATAGTGAGCAAAAACTAACAAAGTTTAGTTTTCTAACTCATCCGGTCTCTCTTTACACTTTCTATTTTACCAAAAAAAATGAAGAAAACTTTACATAATCTCAAAATATGTAAGAAAAAATCATGAACAGTCATTTTCTGGTCTTGAATGGTCATCTCACTTGTATAAAAAAAGCAGAACCTGATAGGTCTGCTTATATTTGTAGTGATGGTGTAAGAACTTAAATCTTGCTATAGAGTTTCTTAACATTGTTAATATCAACAGGTTGGATACTTGTCTTACCACCTTTAGGTTCCATTACAGAGGCAACGGCACTGTTGTGTTCAAGTCCAATTGAGTGTCCTAATTCGTGTTGCGCAGTGTTAAGGAGTTTCCCACCGTTCTTTTGGTAATAATTGTTTTGAACATGGAAGGTGTTCAAGTAAACAGTAGCATTACTATATTGCTTAGTTGGGAGGTAGTAAGTAGAGTAGGTAACTCCAAGAGGAGCTGCCACATTACCTTCATAACGTTCATCAGCAATGATGTTGGCTTTTTGTTTATCGTTAGTGAGCAAGAAATTGAAGGCACCAGTGTTATTCCAAGAAGTGATAGCCTGTTTGTAGGCATTCACGATTTCAGGATTTTTAGCATTGATGAAAACTGTCGCTTCCTTACTTGACCAGTGAGGAGTATCGTAATTCTCTTTTACGAGTTCGTTATTCTTTTGCCATACTTGAGCAACTCGGTCCACTGGTTTAGCAGGTTGGATAGGAGTGGCTTTAGGAGTTGTTGGTTTAGTGACAGTCGTTGTTGGCTTCTTAGGTTGTGTCGTTGTAGAAGTCGCTGGTTTGTTTACAACAGTCGTTGGTTTCTTAGGTTGAACTGTAGGTGCAGTAGGTTTGTTAGCAACTGTGGCTGGTTTTTTAGGTTGACTAACAGCAGGAGTTGATTGTTTAGGTTTTGGTGTAGCTGTTGTCGTTGGTTTTGTAGAAGGTGTTAATGGTTTTGGAATATAAGTAGATAGAATCTTATGAACATTACCATTATTAATTTCTGTTGAAACCCATGTGGCACCATCTTTTGACCAGGTTTGTGCTTGAGCGACAGTTTCGGTCTTTGGTTTAGACTGGTTTTCTACAGCCTTATGATTGCTATCTGTATTTGTCGGAATTCTAGTCTCATAGGTTTTGCTTCCAGTTTGGCTGTCGACAGTACTGCTAGCTGTTTGACTATTTTGTTTCAATTCCTCAAAAGTTGGAGTGTTTGTGGGAGTTTGTTCATAGTCATTTTCATGTGTATGAAGATCATCCACAGAGGTATGTGATATAGTAGTCACAGTAGTAGGTGTTTCAGTAGAAACACCTGTTTGAGCGATGGTATTTGTAGTTGTACCTGTTTCAAGTTCGGAAAATGTCAGAGTTTGATTAGGATCTGAAACATAGGTTTGATCCGCAGAGGCATGCTGAGGACTTCCTACAAGAAAAGCACTAATTATACCGACAGTTGCAAGGGTCAACAAGGTCTTTGTCTTAGTCCCTTGCGTTTTAAAAGAATGTAACATAACTTTCTCCTTTTTAATTTAAAACAAAAGCAGTTCTCATGGTAACACCTAAAAATGAATATAAAGTGACAATGAGATAACAATTGTTTTATAAATGAAATTAGGTGAGATAAAAAGACTTTATGCTGTAAAAAAAGGAATATTATCCAATTAATTATGATAAAATATTAGGTAGGTATATTAAAGTATATTAGAAAGAAAGAGGGAAATAAGATGCTTTCTATTATCGTCCTTGAAGATGATGCCTTGCAGCGTCATCGTGTTGGTCGTTTATTGGACGAAGCAGTTGAGGAGTCGAAGGCCGTTGTTGATGGGATTACTTTTTATGAACAGGGTCAGGAATTGTTAGATGCTGATAGAGGTTCGGGTAAATCCATGGTTTATCTTTTGGATATTGACCTTAAAAATCAAACTAAGCAGGGACTAGATATTGGGCTTGAAATCCGTAAGGAAGACTTGAAAGCACAAATTGCCTTTGTTACAGCTTACTCGGAGTTTATGCCCTTGACCTTCCGTTATAAGATTCAAGCTCTAGACTTTGTCGATAAATCCATGGAAGATGTGGATCTTAAGAGAGCTTTAGTAGAACTTTTAGATTTTGCTTATTCACAGGTTGAGCAAGAAACCAAGGCACAGAGTCTAACTGTTAAAACGGATAAAAATGATGTTAATATTCCTTATGATGACATTTTATACATTGAGACAGCCCCTGTGCCACATAAGTTAATCGCTCATACCAAGTCAAACCTAGTGGAATTCTATGGGAAAATTGCAGAAGTAGCAAAATTGGATGATATTTTCTTCCAAACGCACCGCTCTTTTGTTGTCAATGTGAATAATGTGACAAGTGTGGATCGTACAGCTAATATGGTCTTCTTTGAGGGAAACGAGTCATGCCTCCTATCGCGGACACGTAAAAAGGAACTTTTGGAACGTTTGAAAAATCGTTAGGTCTTAGATTTTCCCCTTCTTCTCTAATCGTTATTGAAAATTTTCTGAAATTCAAGATAATTATTTAATTTTATCTCATCTATTATCAGGAATTGTGATAGAATAGTGTTATGGCTTTTTGCCGTATATTTAGAGATGACTAGAAGGAGGTGGCTAACCATTAAATGATGCTCAATTTGCAAATTGCATTAGAATATCTTTTGCATTTCATTGTCATACAGTGGATCTACGAAAAGACCAGCTTGGTCAAGGTACCACGTATGATCCTTCCTATTGCGTTCCTGGTTGAATGTATAGGGGGAATACTGGGGATGTCATATAATGTCGGTTTGTCCTTTATGACACCGTTCTACCTTCTTTTCTATGCCTATTTCTATGGCAAGGAGAGAACCACCAATATGTTGGCTTTTTATGCCTTCTATCCTCTAGTTCTCTATCTGTTGATTTTTAATGGTTATGCCTACTTCCTGATGCCAGGGTTCGGCATCACATCGGATTTTCTAAACAGAAGTTATCTTTATTTCATTTTCTTTGACCTTTTAATTATTCCAACATTTGTCGCTCTATCCAAGCTCCTTAACATTGATTTTAAATATTTAAGGGTCTTAGAGCGAGATCGTAAATTTGGTCGGATTATGTTTTTCACTAACTTTATCTTGATTAGCTATGTGATTTTGAACTATTCTGTCGTCGTGGCCTCGCGATTTTTTGCCTTGTACTATGCTGGACATGTGATAACCTTAGTGGGGTTTGTAGCTATTTTTTATGCTGTTTACAAGGTTAATAAATATGCAGATGAATTCTTTGAAAATGAGCGTAGAAAAGAAAATCGACGTCACTTGGATGATTTAGAGAAGTATTCTGAGCAGGTCGAAAGTCTTTACGAAACGCTACGCAGTTTCCGTCACGACTATACTAATGTTATGATTTCGCTTAATGAAGCCATCCAGATGAAAGACATTGATCAAATCAAGATGATTTATGATAGTGTCTTGAAAGATTCGGCGTCAGATTTGAAGCAGCAAAAGTTTGATTTGGCAAAATTAACTCGTGTGACCAATATGCCACTTAAGAGTCTTTTATCATCTAAAGTGGCTGAGGCTTTTGATAAAGGTATTCAATGTCATGTGGAGGTTGAAGAGGGGGTCTTCTTCACAGATATGCGTCCACTCGACTTGATTACAATCATATCAATTCTTTGTGATAATGCTATTGAAGCTACTGTATTAGCAGATAAACCAAAATTATCTATTGCTATCTTTAAGATGGAAAATCAATCCGTTATTGTTGTTGAGAATTCAACTAAGGAAGCTTCTATTGATGTAGCTCCTTTGAAACAAAGAGGATTTTCAACAAAAGGAACAGGTCGAGGATTGGGCTTGGCAAATATCGAAGAGATTCTCTTTAGATACGATAATGTCACGCTTGAAACGGAATCAGCACAACACCGTTTTGTCCAATTATTGTCTATTACACCAAAAGAAGATTAATGGGGATTTAATAAGAATTTTTAGAATTCTTGTTAATCCCTATTTTTATGTTAAAAAGTATGGTAAAATAGGGAAGTTAATCATGTGTTTTTTAATTCAGGGGGATTTATTATGTTGAAAGACGAATGGTTAGAGTACTTTGAGGCTGTGAATGGCCGAAAACCAAGACCAATCGACTTTAAAGAAGCCTTGGAACGAGGAGAGTTTGTTCTTTCTGAAGGTGCAGAGGCTCACCAAGTAGCTGATCAAGGAGAATCATCAGCTGACCAACAGTTTGAAGAAGGAACCGCAACTGCCAGAGCACTAGCCCAGTCTCAGAAAGAGCGTGACAACGCGCAAGAGGCTATGGCAAATGCGGCCCAAGAAAAGAGGAAGGCCCTATCTCAAGAGACTGTTGGTCAAGTAAGAACCATTCAGTCGGGCCGTCAGGCTGAGGATATTCAAAAAGAAGAGGAACAACGCAAACGCGTCGCAGAGGCTAAGGAGCGTTTGGCAAGCTATGCGCCAACCCGTCCAGATGCAGGAAATCATTCTGTTAATACCTCGAGTGAGCCTAATCAATCTATTCCAGTTTTCAGTAACCAAGCACAGCATCTTGGATTGTCTGAGGATTTGACAAAACTTGATCATAAGGAAGAAAAAGCAGCTAAGAAGCTTGCTCGTCAAGCTACTCGTGATAAGAAAAAGGCTGAAAAATTAGCTGCTAAAGCTAAATCTAAGGAAGAACAGACAGTTGCCAGACTAGAAAAGAGATTGGAAAGTCAGGTTCGTCTTCTAGAAACGATTCAAAACGCTAATCAAAAATCGCAAAAGGCCAAAAATTGGGGCAAAGGAGCCTTGATTTCTAGTCTTGTTGCTGTTGTTTTGATGTTGCTTGTTGGTGGTGTATACGGTTTTTGGCGTAATGCTTCGGGGAACATTGAGGGAACTTGGGAATTAAAATCGTCTAAGGTCTTGGACGAAAATTCTGGTAAGTTAACCAATGCTCTGAAAGAACATGAAGATAAAGATGAGATTTACGTCTCTTTCCTTAAAGTTGATCATTCTAATAATTTACAAACGCATTCTTACTTCTATAAAAAAGGTGAGGAGGATCAGCCTACTTTTACAGCTTCAGATTATTTGAAGGAATATCAAGTTGTTGATCAGTGGAATAAATCTATTACCTATACTAAAGAAGTTTCAGAATTTAAGCGTGAGTTGACTAAAGTTGTCTCGCAACTTTATCCAAATGCAGATAAGAATCTAGTAGATTACTATATTTCGGATAACGTAGATAACTACCGACTCTACCGTAAAGGAAAACGCACCAAGTCTTATACTGTAAATAAAGATACCATGGTTGTTTCTACATACAACGAGGATGGCAAGTTGACTAGTCGTGATACTTATGAGAAAGTGTCAAAGGCAGCGGCTAAGAGTTTAGAAGCTCAATATGCTGAAGCAAAAGTAGCTTATGAAAAAAATCATAAGACCACAACTAAGAAATAGTCTAAAAGGAAGTTAGAGTCAAACTCTAATTTTTTTTTGTAGAAAATTTAAGTCTGTCAAGTTTTTTTCTTGACACATAAAAATTATATGGTATACTAGTTAGGGTCGAGGGGCGATAAGAGCCCTCACCATAATAAAAAAACTAAAGAAAAGAGATATTAAAAATGGCAGTAAAAATCCGTTTGACTCGTATGGGTTCTAAGAAAAAACCTTTCTACCGTATTAACGTTGCAGATTCACGTGCTCCACGTGATGGACGTTTCATCGAAACAGTTGGTACTTACAACCCACTCGTTGAAGAAAACCAAGTAACACTTAAAGAAGAGCGTGTTCTTGAGTGGTTGTCTAAAGGTGCACAACCTTCAGATACAGTTCGTAACATCCTTTCAAAAGAAGGTGTTATGAAGAAATTCCACGAATCAAAATTCTCAAAATAATTTTTTAGCCTATGGATACCATTGAAAATCTTATTATCGCTATCGTTAAACCTTTAATTGCTTCACCAGATCAGTTGACCATCAAAATCATTGACGGTCCTGAGTTTTTGGAGTACCATCTTGATCTTGCCCCAGCCGATATTGGGCGTGTTATCGGGAAAAAAGGACGTACTATTACGGCGATAAGAGCGATTGTCTATTCGGTACCTACTCAAGGTAAAAAAGTTCGTCTTGTTATTGACGAAAAAGAGAAAGCTTAAGAGGTGACCCTAGGGTTGCCTTTTTTGCATATTTTGGTTATAGACTATAAGTCTTTGGTATAATAAGAATGTCAACTCATTAAGCTCAAGGAAAAACTAGGAATCTAGTTTAAAGGTCAGTTTAATGACTAAGTTGAAGCATTAGCCAAAAAAGGAGTAATTATGACTTATCAGGAAGCATTGGATTGGATTCATGGACAATTAAAATTTGGTATCAAGCCTGGCTTGGAGCGTATGGCTTGGATGCTTAAAGAATTGGGAAATCCACAAAATAATCTCAAGGCTGTGCATATCGTGGGAACAAACGGCAAAGGGTCTACAGTCAATGCCCTACAAACAATTTTTACCCAGGCAGGCTATGAAGTTGGAACCTTTACCTCGCCCTATATTATTGACTTCAAGGAACGAATCTCTCTTAATGGTCAGATGATTTCAGAAGAGGACTTACTTGACTTGGTTAGTCGTGTGAAGCCTGTGGTTGAACGTCTACCAAAAGAGACAGAGCATGAAAATGCGACAGAGTTTGAAATTATCACAGTCTTGATGTTCCTCTATTTTGGTCAGGTCCATCCTGTTGATATCGCATTCATTGAAGCTGGAATGGGTGGCCTTCATGATTCGACTAATCTATTTAAGCCTTTGGCAGTCCTTTGCCCTTCGATTGGTTTGGACCATCAGGCTATTTTGGGAAATACCCATGCTGAAATTGCAGCAGAAAAAGTTGGTGTTTTGAAGAATGGGGCTCCTTTTATTTATGCGACTGACCGTACTGATGTTAGAGATGTTTTCGAGAAGAAGGCGCGTGAAGAAGGGTCCAAGACCTATGAATTGGGGAGAGATTTCACAGCTGAAGGGTCTAGTCATTCCTTTGATTTTACCTATGGGGATCAAAAGTTAGATGATATAGCCTTGGCCATGGCTGGTCAACATCAAGTAGCAAATGCTAGTTTAGCTATTATGGCTTCTTTATTGCTTCAAAAAGATTATCCTAAAGTAACTCCTAAACTCATAAAGGACGCACTAGCTCATGCCAATTGGAGAGGTCGAACAGAATTTTTAAGACCTAATCTCATGATTGATGGTGCTCATAATAATGAGAGTGTTAAAGTTTTGATTGACTTGTTGCAATCAGAGTATGCCAATAAGGAGATTGAACTTCTCTTTGCAGCGATTGATACCAAGCCTATTGACGGAATGCTTGCCCAACTAAAATCGGTTGGTGACTTGACTGTAACGAGTTTTGACTATCCAAACAGTGTTAAATTAGATAAATACCCAGAGGCCTATAAGCAGGTACCAGACTTCAAAACATGGATTAAAGAACATATGACGACTGACAATAAGAAACTTTATGTGGTAACGGGATCTCTATACTTCATTTCTCAGGTCAGAAAATGGGTTTTAGAGCAGGCAAGTGATGGTTAAGACTTGAAAGATGACATTTAGGGGCGTATAATAGCCCTCGTATGTTTTAAAAGTAAGGAGATCACAATGTTTCAACGTCTGAAAAACATTTTAATCGGTGAACCTTTAACTCATGATGATAGTGGTGATGGACACTTATTGTCCAAGATTCAGGCCTTGGCCATGTTGTCGAGTGATGCACTTTCATCTATCGCCTATGGTCCAGAGCAGGTCGTCTTGGTTCTGACAGCTGTATCTAGTGCGGCTATTTGGTGGTCAATCCCTATTGGACTTTTGGTTCTCGTCCTTTTGGCCAGTCTTACCATTTCTTATAGACAGGTTATCAAAGCCTATCCTCAAGGTGGTGGCGCCTATGTGGTAACGACGGAAAATCTGTCTCCTAAGTTTGGCTTGATAGCTGGTGGTAGTCTTTTGGTCGATTACATGTTGACGGTTGCTGTTTCAGTGGCCTCAGGTGCAGATGCCATTACTTCAGCCCTTCCCTTCCTGCATCCTTTCAATCTTGAAATATCAATGATTTTGGTGCTTGTTTTGATGGTTATGAACCTTAGGGGAATGCGTGAATCGGCAAAATCTTTGATGATACCCGTTTATCTCTTCATTGTTTCGACGCTATTCTTGTTGGGATTTGGTTTCTTTCAAATTTTAACGGGTCATATGCCATACGCAGCCACAGCACATTTAGGACAACCAATTACAGGTGTGTCATTGATTCTTATTTTAAGGGCCTTTACTTCAGGTTCTGCCTCATTGACAGGGGTAGAAGCTATCTCTAATGCGGTGCCTTTCTTTAAGAAACCTAAGGCCAAAAATGCAGCTTCAACCCTCTTTATCATGTCTAGCATTTTGGGGGCTATGTTTGCGGGAATTACCTTCCTCAACTGGTGGACAGGTATTACACCTCATGCAGGAGTAACCATCTTGTCACAAATGGCTAGAGAAATTCTCGGTCAGTCATGGATTGGTAGTATTCTATTTTACGTTTTCCAATTCTCTACTGCCATGATTCTTGCAGTAGCGGCTAACACAGGTTTTTCAGCCTTTCCGATGTTGTCCTTTAATATGGCGAAAAATAAATACATGCCTCACATGTACCTTGAAAAAGGGGCACGTATGGGATACTCTAATGGGATCTTGACACTTGCAATTGGTGCCATTACCCTTTTGTTTATTTTCCGAGGAAATACGGAACGGTTGATTCCACTTTATACCATCGGTGTATTTATTCCATTTGCTCTTTCTCAAACGGGGATGGTTATCCATTGGATTCGTGAATATGGTAAGGGATTCTGGAAACACTCTTTAGCTAATATCTTGGGTGCCCTCATTTGTTATGCTATTGTTCTCATTCTCTTCCTTTTCCGTTTAGGAGATATCTGGCCATTCTTCCCAATTATTGCAATCTTGATGTGGATGTTCCTTAAGATTAAAAAACACTATAATGGTGTTGCTCAACAGTTGCGTATTGATGGAGCGGTAGAAGAACACCATTATCAAGGAAATATTGTTCTTATCCTCGTTGGGAATGTTACCAAGGCTAATATCGGAGCTATTTCCTATGCACGTTCTATTGGTGACAAGGTTATCGCCATGCATGTATCTACTAAGGATACTGAGAACAAGGACAAGGAAACTGAACAAGAGTTTAAAAAATATTTCCCTGAAATTGAGATGGTTCATATCCAATCACCGTACAGCTCAATCACTCAGTCAACCATTCAGTATGTGGACGAGGTCGCCACTCAAGCTGAGAAGGATAATGCGACTCTGACAGTCATGATTCCTCAGTTTGTGCCTAAAAAATCATGGCAAACCATGCTTCATAACCAGATGAGTTTGCGATTGAAATATTACCTCAAATGGCGTGAGAATATTGTCGTTTCATCCTATTCTTACCACTTGAAAGACTAAAAAATATAAGCGAAGATAACCTCTATATGAAAGGTAGTCTTCGCTTTTTTTGAGGTTTAGGTAGCTAGGAAATCTCATTTTTTGCAAGAAAAATCCAGCAAAATAAGGTATAATAGATAGTATTATAACGTTGCAAGAGGAAATTATGGCAAATCAAGAAAAAGTAGAACAAGCAGTCTATCAACTATTGGAAGCTCTAGGTGAAAATCCTGAGCGTGAGGGACTTTTGGACACACCAAAACGTGTGGCTAAGATGTATGCTGAGATGTTTTCAGGTCTAAATGAAGACCCTAAGGATCAATTTACAGCTGTCTTTTCAGAAGTCCATGATGAAGTTGTCCTTGTCAAGGATATTCCTTTTTACTCTATGTGTGAGCACCATTTGGTTCCATTTTATGGTAAGGCCCATGTGGCTTATTTGCCAAGTGGAGACAAGGTGACAGGACTTTCCAAATTAGCGCGTGCGGTTGAAGTAGCTGCTCGTCGTCCACAGTTGCAAGAACGTCTTACGGATCAAGTTGCTACAGCACTTGAAGAAGCTCTGAATCCTCGAGGAGTTTTTGTCATGGTTGAAGCAGAGCACATGTGCATGACCATGCGAGGCATTAAGAAACCAGGAAGTAAGACAATCACAACTGTCGCTAAGGGCCTTTATAAAGAAGACCGTGAAGAACGCAAGGAAATTCTTTCATTGATGCGTGATTTTTAGGAGTTAAGATGTTTATAGGCAAACATGAGATTGCAGGTAAGGCCTGTATTATGGGAATCTTGAATGTCACCCCTGATTCTTTCTCAGATGGTGGCGATTTTGACACTGTAGAGGATGCCTTGGATCAAGTTGAGCGTATGATTGCCCAAGGAGCTAGCATTATCGATGTGGGTGGTGAATCCACAAGGCCTGGAGCAGAATTTGTCACTGAGGAAGAAGAGATTGCTCGTATCGTTCCAGTTATTCAGGCTATCAAGGCAAAATATGATGTGCTTATCAGTATTGATACCTATAAGACAGCCACTGCTAGAGCTGCTCTTGAAGCAGGTGCAGATATTCTAAATGACGTCTGGGCTGGACTTTATGATGGTCAGATGTTAGCTTTAGCAGCTGAAAAGAATGTGCCGATTATCCTTATGCATAATCAAAAAGAAGAAGTATACAATGATGTCACAGAAGATGTCTGTACATTCCTCAGTCAACGTGCTCAGGCCGCCTTGGAAGCAGGTGTGGCCAAGGACAATATCTGGATTGATCCAGGCTTTGGATTTGCTAAAAATGTCCAACACAATATTGATCTGCTAAAAGGCTTGGACAAGGTCGTTTCCTTGGGCTATCCTGTTCTTTTTGGAATTTCTCGTAAGCGAGTTGTGGACTACCTACTAGGTGGGAATACTCAAGCTAAGGATCGCGACCAGGGGACAGCTGCCTTATCTGGCTATGCAGTTACCAAAGGATGTCAGATTGTTCGTGTGCATAATGTTGATGCCAATCGTGATATTGTTAAGACCATTTCAGGGATTTTATGATACTAAAAAAAGCTCGATTGAGCTTTTTTTTCTTAGTCTTGAATTGTCCAAACGCTGACAGATTTTTCAGAAACTGGGAAGTCTCCCCATCCGTCTTCGTCAATGGTTACAGTATCAGAGCAGTTTCCAAGAATGTCATAGAAGGTTTGGCCGGCCCAATCACTACCAATTTCCATAGACTTGCTGTTAGCAGCATCATTAGAGATTGTTACAGCTAATGGAGTGCCATCTTCGTTGCCAGAGCGTGTCCATCCAATACAGTTTGGATCATCAAAGTAGTCTGTTTGCTCTCCGTAAGCTAGGTCTTTACGAGCGTAGAGCAAGGTATCTAGAATCTCTTGGAAATTTTCTTGGGCAAATTCACCTTCAATGCCATAGTAGTCACCATAAAATAGGCAAGGAAGACCGTCTTCACGGAGAAGAATGAGAGCATAAGCAGCTGGTTTAAACCATTCTTCAACAGTAGATTCTAGAGCTTGTCCGCGTTGAGTG
The DNA here is from genome assembly GCF_016648645.1 of Streptococcus sp. 22.1. Classification (NCBI taxonomy): domain Bacteria; kingdom Bacillati; phylum Bacillota; class Bacilli; order Lactobacillales; family Streptococcaceae; genus Streptococcus; species Streptococcus sp. 22.1. The sequence continues at coordinate 32,220 of NZ_JACLQK010000008.1, forward strand.
TCGTGGTTGTCTACGAAGGTCACGGCATGTTCAGGATGATTTTTGACCAAGGAATGCTCGAAAATTGTTGTTAAATCATAATCAGCTCCCGCTGTGCTAGCGTTGTGTAGATTGTTGTGGAGGGAAACATCGACGAGGTCAAAACGTTTTTCAATCTTTTCAAGATAGGTATTGTTATCCTCCTCGTTACCATTCCAAAATTCACCAAAGACATAGAAATCCTGACCTTGTTTTTCTTTGACATCGCGAATAAAATTACGCATAAAGAAAGAATCAATGTGCTTAACGGCATCCATTCGGAACCCTTGAACGCCTGTTGTTTCAACGAACCAGTCTGCCCATTCGTAAATATTTTCAATAACTTCAGGGTGTTTATAGTCTAGGTTGGCATACATAAGGTAGTCGAAGTTACCATTTTCGTTGTCAACCAAGTCGTTGTCTGCCCAGCCTTTGTTGTCACCTTGGATAAGATAGATACCACTTTTATTACGTTTGGCATCGAAGTCGGTTCCGTTAAAGTGGTACCAGTGCCATTCAAAATCGTTGTAGGCTTTATTACGTCCGTCAAAGGTGAAATGTGTCCAGCCTTCGATTTCAAATGGTTCGCTGATCTCTTGGGTACGGTCTTCTGGGTCAACTTCGACCACTTCGAAGGTCTCAAGTTTATCTGCTGCCGCCTTGTGATTAAGCACAACGTCGGCCATAGGTACAATACCAACTTCTTTGAGTTGGTTGATAGCATTGAGATATTCTTCTTTGAGGCCGTATTTGGTGCGGACTGTTCCTTTTTGGTCGAATTCTCCAAGGTCAAAGAGGTCATAGACCCCGTAACCAACATCATCTTTGTTTGTAGCTTTAAAAGCGGGTGGCATCCAAACGTGGCTGATGCCTAGGTCTGCTAAATGTTGGGCATCTTCAGCCAAATTGTTCCAGTGTTGACCGTCACTTGGGAGATACCATTCAAAATATTGCATTGCGGTTTGATTTGTCATAGTTTTTTTCCTTATTAGTTGAGATAGTCTTGCTTATAATTCAGGAGTCTCTTTTTAGCTCCTGTGCCTATATTTTACCAAATCAGAAGATTTATGCAATCGATTGCATAAAATGTAAATGCACTAACTTCAGATCTGTCTAAAATATCATACTAATTAGAGACCAACTTTTCAACTGTTTTGTGCTAGAATAAAGAAGAGTCTAGTGTCTTAAGGAGAAACTATGGATAAAATTATTTTAAATGGTTGCCGTTTTTATGGTTATCACGGGGCTTTTGCTGAGGAGCAGACCCTAGGGCAAATTTTTGTGGTTGATTTGGAATTGACTGTTGATCTAACTAAGGCTTCACAGAGTGACAATCTAGATGATACGGTTCACTATGGTTTGGTTTTCGAAGCCGTGCAAAAACAAGTGGAAGATAAAAAGTACATTTTGATTGAGCGTTTGGCGGGTGCGATTTGTGAGGATTTATTTGAACAATTTGCACCTATTCAATCTATTAAAGTTCGAATTACCAAGGAAAATCCACCAATTAATGGGCATTATAAGAGTGTTGGTATTGAATTGGAGCGTAGCCGATGACAAGAGTTTATTTGAGTTTGGGATCTAATATGGGTAATCGTCAGGACTATCTCCAAAAAGCTGTGGAGGCCTTGAATGACTTACCTGAGACAGAGGTTAAAGCAGTATCTTCCTATTATGAAACGGCTGCTTGGGGACTGACAGAACAGGCTGATTTTTTGAACCTTGCCTTGGTCTTAGAGACTCAGTTGCCGGCTGAAACCTTATTAAGTTATTGCCAGAAAATTGAAAAAAATCTTGACCGCGTTCGTCATGAGCATTGGGGGCCTCGGACAGTAGATATTGATATTCTTCTATATGGGCAGGAAATCTGGGAGACTGAGCACCTTAAAGTGCCCCATCCTTATATGAGTCAGAGAGCTTTTGTTTTGGTTCCCTTGATAGAAATAGCAGATGATTTGGTTGACCCTAAAACTGGCCAAGCCTACAAAAAATATTTGAGTCAATTAAACACTAGTGATGTCCGTAAATTGGAAGTTATGGACTAGCTTTGCGTGAAATTCCTTGTCGTCAAGATGGGGATTTTTTGCTATAATTAATCTTGGCTTTTTGCCGTATTTTTCTTTTTATTTTTAGGGAAAAATACTAACTCATTTTTAGGTAGTGATAGTAATATGGGGAAGTCTATCACGATACCTACAAAGAAATAAATGTATAGAAAAAGTATGGAAAATAACATGTTAGATGAACTTAAAGAAGATTTAGTGGGGATTGATATTCGTTTCGACGAACCCTTAAAACGTTATACATATACCAAGGTTGGTGGTCCAGCGGATTATTTGGCCTTTCCACGTAACCGCTATGAACTCTCTCGTATTGTCAAATTTGCTAATAAGCATGACATTCCTTGGATGGTGCTCGGTAATGCCAGTAATTTGATTGTCCGTGACGGTGGTATCAGAGGTTTTGTGATTATGTTTGACAGACTTAATGGTATTGCTGTTAATGGTTATCAGATTGAAGCTGAAGCGGGGGCTAATTTGATTGCGACAACCAAGGTGGCTCGTTTCCAAAGTTTGACTGGTTTTGAATTTGCAGCGGGGATTCCAGGTAGTGTTGGTGGTGCCGTCTTTATGAATGCGGGTGCCTATGGTGGCGAAATTGCCCATATCTTGGTTTCTGCTCAGGTTCTTACAAAAGACGGTGATATTCGTACGATTGACGCAAGAGATATGCGCTTTGGTTATCGTCGTTCAGTGCTCCAAGAAACAGGAGAGGTGGTTATTTCAGCTAAATTTAACCTCAAACCAGGAGACTACGAGCAAATCAAGAATGAGATGAACCGTCTTAATCACTTGCGAGAGCTTAAACAACCTCTTGAATACCCTTCATGTGGTTCGGTCTTTAAACGCCCACCAGGTCACTTTGCAGGTCAGCTAATTATGGAAGCTAACCTCAAGGGACATCGTATCGGCGGTGTCGAGGTGTCAACTAAGCATGCTGGTTTCATGGTCAATGTTGATCACGGAACAGCTAAAGATTATGAAGACCTTATTGCAGATGTTATCGCCAAAGTTAAGGAAAATTCAGGTGTTACACTAGAGCCTGAAGTACGTATCATTGGCGATAAATTAAACTAATAAAACCCTATCCCTATATTTGCTATCCATGGAGGATTTATGACAATTGACTAATCCGATTATTGCCTTTCGAAACGTCTCAAAAGTGTTTGAAGACAGTGGCACACAAGTTTTAAAAGACATCAACTTTGAACTAGAAGAAGGTAAGTTCTATACCCTACTTGGGGCTTCTGGTTCTGGTAAATCAACAATTTTGAACATCATTGCAGGTCTCCTAGATGCGACCAGTGGTGACGTCCTTTTGGATGGAAAGCGTATCAATGATATTCCTATCAATAAAAGGGATGTCCACACCGTTTTCCAATCCTATGCCCTCTTTCCACATATGAATGTCTTTGACAATGTGGCTTTTGCCCTTAAATTGAAAAAGGTGCCTAAAAAGGAAATCGAAGAGCGTGTAGAAGAAGCCTTAAAGATGGTTCAACTCAATGGTTATCAAAAACGCTCAATTCAAAAATTATCAGGTGGTCAACGTCAACGTGTGGCCATTGCCCGAGCAATTATTAACCAGCCACGTGTGGTCCTTTTGGATGAGCCCTTGTCAGCACTGGATTTGAAACTACGTACTGAAATGCAATACGAGTTGCGCGAATTGCAGCAACGTCTAGGGATTACCTTTGTCTTTGTTACCCACGACCAAGAAGAAGCCTTGGCCATGTCGGATTGGATTTTTGTTATGAACGATGGTGAAATTGTTCAATCAGGAACTCCGGTTGATATCTATGACGAACCTATCAATCACTTTGTTGCAACCTTTATTGGAGAATCTAACATCCTTCCAGGTGTTATGATTGAGGACTATTTGGTTGAGTTCAATGGGAAACGTTTTGAATCTGTCGATGGAGGAATGCGTCCTAACGAACCTGTCGAAGTGGTTATTCGTCCTGAAGATTTGCAGATTACACTTCCTGAGGAAGGTAAATTGCAAGTTCGCGTGGAAACTCAGCTCTTCCGTGGGGTCCACTATGAAATCATTGCCTATGACAATCTTGGCAATGAATGGATGATCCATTCAACCCGTAAGGCGATTGAGGGTGAGATTATCGGTCTTGATTTTACGCCTGAGGATATTCATATCATGCGTCTTAATGAGACAGAAGAAGAGTTCGATGCACGTATTGAAGAATATGTGGAAGTGGAAGAACATGAAGATGGCTTGATTAATGCCATTGAGGAGGAGCGCTATGAAGAAAACAGCTAGCCTCTTCTCGGTACCTTACCTCCTTTGGCTCCTACTCTTCGTGGTTGCTCCAGTGCTCATGCTACTCTATCAGTCTTTCTTTGATATCAGTGGCAACTTTACATTGGATAATTATGGCACCTTTTTTTCCAGTTGGACTTACTTAAGGATGAGTTTTAACTCGGTTCTTTATGCAGCCATCATTACTCTGGTAACTCTCCTTATCTCTTATCCGACAGCATATCTCTTAACCAGACTGAAGCATAAGCAACTTTGGTTAATGTTGGTCATTTTGCCAACCTGGGTCAATCTCCTTCTGAAAGCCTATGCTTTTATGGGGATTTTTGGTCAACAAGGTGGTATCAATGCTTTTCTTGGTTTCTTTGGGATTGCCCCCATGCAAATCCTCTTTACGGATTTCTCCTTTATCTTCGTAGCTAGCTACATTGAAATTCCCTTTATGATTCTACCGATTTTCAATGCACTGGATGATTTGGATGAAAATATTGTGAATGCAAGTAAAGATTTGGGAGCCAATGATTGGCAGACCTTTACCAAGGTTATTTTTCCCTTATCGCTTAATGGGGTACGCTCTGGTGTCCAGTCGGTCTTCATTCCTAGTCTCAGCCTCTTTATGCTGACACGCTTGATTGGTGGTAACCGAGTTATCACCCTAGGGACAGCTATCGAACAGCACTTCCTCACGACACAAAACTGGGGAATGGGGGCAACCATTGGTGTTGTTCTTATTGTTGCTATGATTGCGACAATGTGGTTAACAAAGGAGAGACGTCAATGAAAAAATTTGCAAATCTCTATTTAGCTCTTGTCTTTGTTATCCTTTACCTGCCAATCTTTTATTTAATCGCCTATTCTTTCAATAGTGGTGGCGATATGAATAGTTTCACAGGTTTTACTCTAGATAACTACCAGAGCATGTTTTCAGATAGCCGTCTTATGTTAATTCTGGCTCAAACCTTCTTTTTAGCTTTCCTTAGCGCTCTTCTAGCAACGATTATTGGTACCTTTGGGTCTATCTTTATCTATGAGAGTAAGCAGAAGCAACAGACTGGGATTTTATCCCTAAATAACGTGCTCATGGTTGCACCGGACGTCATGATTGGTGCAAGTTTCTTGATTCTCTTCACCTTGATTGGTTTCCAACTAGGTTTTGTATCTGTCTTATTGAGTCACATTGCCTTTTCAATCCCAATTGTGGTTCTCATGGTGTTGCCACGTCTCAAGGAAATGAATCGAGATATGGTGAATGCCGCTTATGACCTAGGTGCCACTCAATGGCAGATGTTACGTGAGGTTATGTTGCCATACTTGACACCTGGTATTATTGCTGGTTATTTCATGGCCTTTACCTATTCATTGGATGACTTTGCAGTAACCTTCTTTGTAACGGGGAATGGTTTTTCAACACTTGCTGTGGAAATTTACTCACGTGCACGTAAAGGGATTTCTCTGGAAATCAATGCCTTGTCAACCGTTGTTTTCCTATTCTCTATTCTTTTAGTGATAGGTTATTATGCGATTACCAAGGAGAAGGAGGAGCAGGATGCGTAGACTCTATCAATTTCTGGCAGGTATCTTAGCCATTATCTTCTTCCTTTGGGGCATCTCTGCCTACATGCAGAGTCGTACAGGAAATGTGTCGGACAAATTAGTTATCTATAACTGGGGTGATTATATTGACCCAGACCTCCTGACCAAGTTTACAAAAGAAACGGGCATCAAGGTTCAGTACGAAACCTTTGATTCCAATGAAGCTATGTATACCAAGATTAAGCAGGGCGGAACAACCTACGATATCGCTGTACCGTCAGACTATACCATTGATAAAATGGTTAAGGAAGACCTTTTGGTGAAGTTGGATAAATCTAAAATCAAAGGTTTTGACCAGATTGGATCAAGCTTTAAAGGACTTAGTTTTGACCCTCTCAATGACTATTCCATCCCTTATTTCTGGGGAACTGTCGGTATTGTTTATAATACAAAATTGGTGAAAAAAGCACCACAGCACTGGGATGATCTTTGGTCACCAGATTACAAAAACCAGATTATGCTAGTTGATGGCGCGCGTGAAGTCCTTGGTTTCTCACTGAATAGCCTGGGATATAGCTTGAATACGAAGAACATGACTGAATTACGTTTGGCTGAAACTAAACTTAATAGTCTAACACCAAATATCAAGGCTATTGTTGGTGACGAGATGAAGGGCTACATGGTTCAAGGTGATGCGGCCATTGGAGTAACCTTCTCAGGGGAAGCTAGTGAGATGCTTGATAAAAATGAGGACCTACGTTATGTTGTCCCATCTGAAGGCTCAAATCTTTGGTTTGATAATCTGGTGATTCCTAAGACTGTAAAGCATGAAAAAGAGGCTTATGCCTTTATCAACTTCATGCTTAAACCGGAAAATGCAGCCCAAAATGCTGAATATATTGGTTATGCCACACCTAACCAAGCAGCTAAAGCCTTGCTTCCAAAGAGTATCACTGATGATAAAGCCTTTTATCCATCAGAATCAACCATTAAAAACCTTGAAGTCTATAACAACTTGGGACAAAAATGGCTAGGAATCTATAACGATATTTACCTTCAAGTCAAGATGTATCGTAAATAAGTCTTTTGAGATTTGAGTTTTAGATGCCATCTAGAATGATTCTTCCAACGATTTTATTTTCGAAAATACTAAGAGGCTGAAACGCAATCGTTTCAGCCTTTTTCTTACATCGAAAAGTCTCGCCTATTGCGGACAAATTTCTCGACTAACAGGAGTTTCCAAGTTTTCAGGAGTGCTAACACATAAGCGATAAAGAAAGTGTCTCTTTTACACTATTTCAAATGAACCATACTATTTTTCTTGAAAAATTGTATCACTGTGCTATAATAAAGCAAAGAAATTTTTAATGTTTATTTTGGAGGACTTAACATGCAAGCAGCACTTCTCTTTTTACTGTTTTCATTCCTGATTATTTTGGGAATTCTCATCAGTATGCTTTACGTTGTACGTCAACAGTCAGTGGCTATCGTTGAACGTTTTGGGCGTTATCAAAAAATTGCAACGAGTGGGATTCATATGCGTTTACCATTTGGTATCGATAAAATTGCCGCTCGTATTCAATTACGTTTGCTTCAAAGTGAGATTGTGGTTGAGACTAAGACAAAGGACAATGTCTTTGTCATGATGAATGTGGCTACTCAATATCGTGTTAATGAGCAAAATGTTACAGATGCTTACTATAAACTCATGCGTCCAGAAGCTCAAATTAAATCATACATTGAGGATGCTCTCCGTTCATCAGTTCCTAAATTGACGCTCGATGAACTCTTTGAGAAGAAAGATGAAATTGCCCTTGAGGTTCAACACCAAGTGGCTGAAGAAATGACAACTTATGGTTATATCATTGTTAAGACCTTGATTACCAAAGTTGAACCAGATGCTGAAGTTAAACAGTCTATGAACGAAATCAATGCTGCTCAACGTAAGCGTGTCGCAGCTCAAGAATTGGCAGAAGCTGATAAGATTAAGATTGTCACAGCAGCTGAAGCTGAAGCTGAAAAAGATCGTCTTCACGGGGTTGGTATTGCCCAACAACGTAAGGCTATCGTTGATGGATTGGCTGAATCAATCGCAGAACTTAAAGAGGCCAATGTGGGTATGTCTGAAGAGCAGATTATGTCTATTCTTTTGACTAACCAATACTTAGATACGCTTAATACTTTTGCGGCTAAAGGCAATCAAACCTTATTCCTACCAAATAATCCAAACGGTGTGGATGATATTCGTACCCAAATTTTGTCAGCCTTAAAGACAGATAATAAAAATTAAGCACAAAAAGAAGCCAGATCTATACGATCTGACTTTTTTTGTTTTATTTTTCTAGGAATTGCGTCAAACGGATAACTTCAATCTTATAGCCATCTGGATCAGTGATAAAGTAGTACATTTTTGGTTTACCAGGAAGACCTGAGAGGTCTGTAACAGTGTAGCCAGCCTCTTTGTGAGCTTGGTGTGTAGCTTCTAGGTCATCAACACCAACGGCGATATGACCATATCCATCCCCGAGATCATAAGCTTCATGGTCGTAGTTATAGGTTAATTCCAACTCATAATCAGGATCATCTTCGAGTTGTAAATAGACAAGGGTGAACTTATATTCTGGAAAATCATTGCGACGAGCTTCTTTGAAACCAAGAGCTTCTTTATAAAATTTAAGTGAGGCTTCTAGGTCCTTGACACGGACACAAGTGTGTAGAAATTTAGTCATGTGAGATACTCCTTTTATCTAATTCTGTAAGTTTATGATAGCATTTTGGAACCGTTTTTTCTAGTTTTTGCTCTTTTGTGTTATAATGACGAAAAACAATCTGTGGAGGATGCTTATGACGATTTTAGCGATTGATTTTGGGGGAACACAGGTGAAGTCAGCACTTGTTTCGGAGCAGTTCGCCATTAAAAAGAGTCTGCCGACGCAGTCATCCCCACAAAACTTAGAACAAGCTATTGACGTGATTGATCAGATAGTTACTTCAGTTGAAGTAGACTTATCAGGTATAGCAATTAGTGTTCCAGGGACGGTTGATACTGAGGAAGGTGTGATTTATCATGGTGGCTTATTGAGGTTCTTCCACGGCTTTCGTATTAAAGAGGTCCTTGAAGCCAAGTACCATCTGCCTGTAATGGCACTTAATGATGGTAAAGCAGCGGCCTTGGCAGAGCTAGCCACAGGTCATTTGCAAGGAGTGACCAATGGTGCAGCCCTTGTTTTGGGTTCAGGTCTAGGTGGTGGATTCATTATTAATGGTAAACTTTTTCAAGGAAGCCACTTTCAAGCGGGTGAGTTGACCTTTCTGTTACCAGTTCAAATGGAAAAAGTTGATCCTTCATTGATGCGAGGCATGACTTTGTCGGCTGTTGGTTTAATTACCAAGGTAAATGAAGTGCTGGGTAACTCTGATTTAAAGGATGGTTTAGCGGCGTTTAGGGGCATAAATGCAGGAGATGAGACAGTCTATCCGCTTTTTGAAAACTATTGCCGTAACCTAGCCATCACCATTTTGAATCTTCAAACCATCTTTGATATGGAAACCTTTGTTATTGGAGGTGGTATTTCAGCCCAGCCGATACTTATCGAGGAGGTCAACCGCCAGTTTGATAAGGTTCACCATGAGATTGACTTTATCGGTAAAATTATTAAACGTCCCAAGATTGTTGCTTGTCATCATCATAATGGAGCTAATCTAATTGGGGCATCCTATTTTCTTAAGCAAAAATAAACGGATACTAAAATCAATTACTGATCAAAATATACATAAAATAGCTAACTTTTTTGAGGCGAGCGGTTAATCCCGTTCGTTTTTTACTGTTAACACTTTACAATATTCAGAAAATTCGCTATAATAGGACCATTAAAATTTTGGAGGTGTCTTTATGACAATTTATAATTTCTCAGCAGGACCTGCTACATTACCAAAACCAGTGCTTGAAAAAGCCCAAGCTGAATTGCTTAACTATCAAGATTCCGGTATGTCCGTGCTAGAAATGTCCCACCGTTCTCCAGAATTTGACAAAATCGTTAAAGATGCGGAAGCGACACTTCGTGAGCTTATGGCCATTCCAGATAACTATAAGGTTATTTTCTTGCAAGGTGGCGCTTCAACACAATTTACAATGGTCCCACTTAACCTCGCTCAAGGTAAGAAAGCTTACTACCTTGTAGGTGGTTCATGGGGTAAAAAAGCTTACACAGAAGCTGTTAAACTTTCAAAAACCATTCCTTTTGAACCAATTCTTTTGGCCTCTTCAGAAGAAACTGTTTACGATCATATCCCAAGTTTTGACCCAGCAACAATTGATCCAGAAGCTGCTTATGTTCACTTGACAACGAACAATACCATTGAAGGAACATCTATCTACGATTTGCCTGATACTAATGGTGTGCCAATTGTAGCTGATATGTCTTCAAATATTTTGGCTGCTCGTTACAATGTTGAGGACTTTGCCCTCATCTATGCTGGCGCTCAGAAAAATATTGGACCTGCTGGGGTGACAGTGGTTATCGTTCGTGAAGACTTCCTTAATGACCAACCACAATTGTCTGCCATGTTGGATTACCGTATTCAAGCTGAAGCAGGATCACTTTACAATACACCACCATGTTTCAACATCTATATTTCAAAACTCGTCTTTGACTGGGTTAAAAATGAAATCGGTGGCGTGGACAAGATGGCTGAAATTCAACGTGAGAAATCAGGTCTTCTTTACGACTACATTGAGTCATCTGATTTCTACACAAATCCTGTCAAAGATGCCAAGGATCGTTCTGTCTGCAACATCCCATTTGTAACACCAAGTAAAGAGTTGGATGCTAAGTTCGTAGCAGAAGCAGATGCTCTTGGTTTCAAGAATATCAAAGGACACCGTTCAGTAGGTGGTATGCGTGCTAGTGTTTATAATGCATTCCCACGTCAGGGTGTACTTGACTTGATTGACTTTATGAAGAAATTTGAAGCCGAAAATAAATAATTAGGTAAAGAGATGGAAATTAGACAAGCCTTCCCAAATGAAATTGGGGCTATCATGACTGTGATTGAGAGTGCTAGAACTGCTTTAGCAGAAGCGGGGAGTACCCAATGGCAAGGAGCTGATGGTTACCCTACTGAAGAAACTATCTTTGACGATGTCCTTAATGGGCAGGCCTATGTAGGAATTGTTGATGGTCAAATCGTTTCTTATGCTGCGGTGATTGTTGATGGAGACCCTGCTTACGACAAAATCTATGATGGGGACTGGAAACACCACAATAAGCGCTACATTACTTTTCATAGAATCGCCGTTTTAAGTGAATTTTCGGGTCAGGGCATTGCTCAAACCTTCATTCAAGGTCTTATTGAGGGAACGGATGCTCATGATTTCCGTTGCGATACGCATGAAAAGAATACTGTCATGCAGCATATTTTGGAGAAACTTGGCTATGTCTATTGTGGCAAGGTTCCTATTGATGGTGAACGTCTTGCTTATCAGAAAATCAAAACTAAGCGAGAGCAAGCCTTTTATCAAGAACTTGATGAAGCAGCTCACCACGGGATACATTGATTTAAGAGGAATAAAATTATGGTATTTAGTGTAAAAACGTATAACAATATTAACCAGATTGGTTTGAAGGAACTTGGAAATCATTTCCAAATTGATGGTGATTTAGCGGAAAATCCGGATGCCTATATCATTCGTAGTCAAAATCTCCATGACACTGTTTTTCCTGACAACTTGAAAGCTATTGCGCGTGCTGGTGCAGGTACTAACAATATCCCAGTTGACGAAGCAACTGAAAAAGGGATTGTTGTCTTCAATACTCCAGGTGCCAATGCCAACGCTGTTAAAGAAGCTGTTTTGGCCTCTATCTTACTCTCAGCACGTGACTATATTGCGGCTAATGCTTGGGTTAACACACTTAGTGGTGATGATGTTCCTAAACAAATTGAAGCAGGTAAGAAACAGTTTGCTGGTAGCGAGATTGCTGGTAAGACATTGGGTGTTATCGGGCTCGGTGCTATTGGTGCACGTATTGCCAATGATGCTTACCGTTTGGGAATGAAGGTCTATGGTTACGACCCATATGTTTCTATTGAAGCTGCTTGGAATATCTCTCACCATGTAAAACGTGTTTCTGATCTTAAAGAGATTTTTGAAAACTGTGACTATATCACTGTTCACGTTCCATTGACACCAGATACAAAAGGTACTTTCAATGCGGATGCCTTTAACCTCATGCAAAAAGGGACAACTATCATTAACTTTGCCCGTGCAGAGTTGGTAGATAACGATGCTCTCTTTGATGCTTTGGAAACAGGTGTGGTTAAACGCTATATCACAGACTTTGGTACAGAAGATCTTCTTAACAAACCTAAGGTGACTGTCTTCCCACACGTCGGTGGATCAACAGGTGAAGCAGAACTTAACTGTGCGATTATGGCTGGTCAAACCATTCGCCGTTTCATGGAAACAGGTGAAATTGTTAACTCTGTTAACTTCCCACGTGTGCAACAGGCCTTGAGTGCCCCATACCGTATTACTTTGATTAATAAAAACGTGCCTAATATTGTGGCTCGTATCTCTACTGCGGTTTCTGATTTTAATATCAATATCGATAATATCATCAACCGTTCTAAGGGCGACTATGCCTATACACTTCTTGACCTTGATGAAACAGACAAGTCTAAGATTGATGAATTGGTTGCTAAGTTTGAAGCTAGTGACAATATCGTTCGTGTGCGTTTGATTAAAGGTAAATAATAAGAGTTAATTGACAGGAACAAGAGATTCCTGTCTTTTTTGTTATAATAAAGACATGCTTTATCGTCAGTATTATTTATCTCCTATTGGACGCTTGTGCTTGGTGGCTAGTGACCAAGCACTTTATGGTATTTGGTTGGAGGGGCAAAAACATTTTCAGGCAGGGATCAAGGAAGAGGAGCTAGTAGACACCTCAAATCCTATCTTGAAAATGACCAAGAATTGGTTAGAGGCTTATTTTAAAGGCAATCATCCAAGTCCAGATATCCTCCCTCTAGCTGATAGAGGGACAGCCTTTCAGCTAAAGGTTTGGTCAGCTTTACGGGACATTCCTGCGGGGCAGAGCATAACTTATAGTCAGATTGGTAAAGTGATTTCATGTCAATCAGCTCAGGCTGTAGGAACTGCTGTTGGTAAGAATCCCTGGTTGATTATCGTCCCTTGTCATCGGGTTCTTCCTAGTAGTGGTCATATAGGAAAATACGCTGCAGGAGAAGACGCTAAGCGTTTCTTACTTCATTTAGAAGGCATTAGGTTTGACAATCCTTAGACAGATGTCTTATGCTAGAAAAAAGGAGAAAAACATGTATACTTTTTATGAATATCCCAAATGTAGCACTTGTCGTAAGGCAAAGGCAGAACTCAATCAATTAGGTTTAGATGTTGAATCTATTAATATTAAGGAAAATCCACCTTCAGCTCAATTTTTAAAAGAGCTTTTGGAAGGGTCAGATTTAGAACTTAAGAAATTCTTCAATACGAGTGGTCAATCCTACCGCTCTCTAGGTCTAAAGGATAAGTTGCCAACCCTATCTCTTGATGAAGCTGTTGAACTCTTGGCTTCAGATGGTATGTTGATTAAACGTCCTATCTTGATTAAAGATGGTAAGGTTTTACAGGTGGGTTACCGTACGCCTTACCAAGACTTAAATTTATAAAAAATAAGCAAAAAATCTTGCCACAGTAAATAGAAGTATGGTAAGATTAAAACAGTTGCCGCTATAGTTAAATGGTATAATAGAGCAATGGTAATGCTCCGTTCCGAGTTCAATTCTCGGTGGTGGCATCTGTGATAAAGTCCAGCCTTAGGGTTGGATTTTTTTATATTCAAAGAGGCTGATTTATACCTCTCAATTTTTCAAAAGAATTTACTGAAAACTCTTGAAATTCAAAAAAAAAGGAGTAGACTAATAGGTGATTAAACCTAGGAGGCAAGTCGTGAAATACTACGTTCAATTTATGTTGATTTGTTTGTTTGCCGTTATTGGTGAAGCTATTTCAACATTCTTCAAATTACCTATTCCTGGAAGCATTATTGGCCTATTCTTGCTTCTTATTGCTCTTCAGCTTAAGTGGATTCGTCTACGTCATATTCATGCAGTAGCAGAGTTTTTAATTGCCAATATGACCATTCTATTTTTGCCAGCAGGTGTCGGTATTATGGAACGGTGGAATGCTATTTCAGCGAATATTGTCCCTATTATTTTGATTATTATGGGAGCCTTGGTTCTTAATATTGTAGTGATTGCAGTAGTTGTCGGTTTCATCAAAAAGCATTTTGAAGGTGATTACGAGGAGGTTAAACGTGGCTAATTTTTTTAATACACCCTTGTTTGGGCTAACACTTTCTGTACTAGCTTACACAATAGGGCTTTTGATTTATCGCCGTTTTCCTAATCCTTTGACAACGCCACTCCTTGTATCGACTGCCTTGATTATTGTCATTTTGCACTATACAGGTATTTCCTACAAGGATTACTATGTCGGTGGCTCTTATCTTAACAGTTTGATTATTCCTTCAACAGTCGCGCTAGCAGTTCCTTTTTATAAAAATCTACACCTCATGCGCCATCACTATAAGAGTATTCTAATTGGATCAACTGTTGCCTGTGTTCTAAATACGAGTTATACGGCCTTGATTGCTAAGCTTTTTGGGATGGATTATTTCTTAGCCATCTCTCTCTTTCCTAAGTCTGTAACGACTGCCATGGCTGTAGGAATTTCGGAAAAAATGCAGGGGATTACAACAGTGACCTTGGTCGTCGTTGTTATTACGGGAATCTTAACCTCTGTCTTGGGTCCTGTCTTCTTAAAAATGATTGGCATTAAAGATCCAGTTGCTATCGGACTTTCACTCGGAGGAACTGGACACGCCGTAGGTACCGGAGCTGCCTTCAGATATGGTCAGGTTGCAGGTGCCATGGGTGGTCTTTCGATCGCTGTAACAGGGATATTATATGTCTTTATTAGTCCTATTGTGGCAAGTTTGATTCTGAAATAAAAAATTAAGGTTTGGATAGGTTTTCCAAGCCTTTTTAGCTGTGAAAAACAAGCAAAATCTGACCTTTTATGTTATAATTAAGGTTATGAATTATGGAGATTATATCTGGGATTTGGGTGGTACCTTGTTGGATAATTACCAGGTATCAACCCAAGCCTTTCTAGCAACTTTAGAACAATTTGAGCGTACAGCAGAACCTCAAGCAGTCTATGATGCCCTTAAGGTATCAACGAGTACTGCCATTGCTATGTTTGCGCCTGATATAGCTGATTTTCGAACCCTATATAAGCAGGAGGAAGCCAAGCATCTACAGGAACCTGTTCTTTTTGAAGGTGCTAAGGCTGTCCTAGCTAAGATTGTGGCTGAGGGTGGGCGTAATTTTTTGGTTAGCCACCGTAATCACTTGGTGCTAGAAATCCTTGACAAAGCAGAAATTGCCTCTTATTTTACAGAGGTTGTAACTTCTGAAAATGGCTTTGCTAGAAAGCCGAGTCCAGATAGTTTCCTTTATTTAATTAACAAATACGATATTAAACACGGCTTGGTCATTGGTGACCGCCAGATAGATATAGAGGCAGGAAAAGCAGCAGGTCTGGATACCTTGCTTGTTGACGGCCATAAATCATTATTGGAGATTGTGACATAAATGACTGATGAATTAAAAAATCTTGAAGAAAAAGCGCAAGAATATGATGCCAGCCAGATTCAAGTCCTAGAGGGGCTTGAAGCGGTACGTATGCGCCCAGGTATGTATATTGGATCAACCTCAAAAGAAGGGTTGCATCATTTGGTATGGGAGATTGTCGATAACTCAATTGATGAGGCCTTAGCTGGTTTCGCCACTCATATTCAGGTCTTTATTGAGCCGGACAATTCTATTACCGTTGTCGATGATGGTCGTGGTATTCCAGTCGATATCCAAGAAAAAACTGGCCGTCCTGCAGTTGAAACTGTCTTTACAGTACTTCACGCTGGTGGTAAATTCGGCGGAGGCGGTTATAAGGTCTCTGGTGGTTTGCACGGGGTTGGTTCTTCGGTCGTTAATGCCCTCTCAACCCAACTTGATGTTAAGGTTTATAAAAATGGCCACATCCACTTCCAAGAGTATAAACGTGGGGTCGTGGTAGCAGATTTGGCAGTAATTGGTGAAACAGAGAAACATGGTACGACTGTTCACTTTACGCCAGACCCAGAGATTTTCCAAGAAACAACCGAGTTTGACTTTGGAAAATTGGCTAAACGTATCCAAGAGTTAGCCTTTTTGAACAAGGGGCTCCGTATCTCTATCACAGATAAGCGTGAAGGTCTCGAACAAGAGAAACATTATCACTACGAAGGTGGTATCACGTCTTATGTGAAATACATCAATGAAAACAAGGATGTTATCTTTGACGAACCTATCTACACTGATGGTGAAATGGATGGTATTTCGGTTGAAGTTGCTATGCAATATACAACTGGCTATCATGAAACAGTGATGAGTTTTGCAAACAACATTCACACCCATGAAGGTGGTACTCACGAACAAGGTTTCCGTACAGCCTTAACGCGTGTCATTAATGACTATGCACGTCAGAATAAGATTCTCAAAGAAAAAGATGATAATTTGACTGGGGATGATGTTCGTGAAGGGTTGACTGCTATCATCTCTGTCAAGCATCCAAACCCACAGTTTGAAGGTCAAACCAAGACCAAGCTTGGAAACTCTGAAGTAGTTAAGATTACCAATCGTCTCTTCAGTGAAGCTTTGAGTCGCTTCCTCTTGGAAAATCCTGCCATTGCTAAGAAGATTGTTGAAAAAGGGATTTTAGCTTCTAAGGCTCGTATCGCCGCTAAACGTGCCCGTGAAGTGACACGTAAGAAGTCAGGTCTTGAAATTTCTAACCTTCCAGGGAAGTTGGCAGACTGTTCATCAAATAATGCCGAAATGAATGAACTTTTCATTGTCGAAGGGGACTCAGCTGGTGGTTCTGCTAAGTCAGGACGTAACCGTGAATTCCAAGCCATTCTGCCAATTCGAGGTAAGATTTTGAACGTTGAAAAGGCTAGCATGGATAAGATTCTAGCCAATGAAGAAATTCGTTCTCTCTTCACAGCTATGGGAACAGGTTTTGGAGCTGAATTTGATGTCAGCAAGGCTCGTTACCACAAGTTGGTAATTATGACCGATGCCGATGTCGATGGGGCTCACATCCGTACCTTGCTTCTGACTTTGATTTACCGCTTTATGCGTCCAGTCTTGGAAGCAGGCTATGTCTACATTGCACAACCTCCAATTTATGGGGTTAAGGTTGGTTCTGAGATTAAAGAATACATCCAACCTGGTGCCGATCAAGAAGACAAATTGCGTGCTGCTCTTGAAAAGTATAGTGTGGGACGTTCAAAACCTACGGTACAACGTTATAAAGGTTTGGGTGAAATGGATGACCACCAACTTTGGGAAACAACCATGGACCCTGAAAATCGTTTGATGGCACGTGTTTCTGTGGATGATGCTGCAGAAGCAGATAAGATTTTCGATATGCTGATGGGAGACAAGGTTGAACCTCGCCGCGAATTTATCGAAGAAAATGCCGTTTACAGTACTCTAGATATCTAATATTCTTTTAGAAAAGGGTGCAATGCTAGGATAACTATGATATAATCGTAATGTTATTCTACATTTATGAACATAATAGACGATTAAGGAGAAACTATGTCTAGCGGAATTGTTTTACTGATTGTAGTGGTAGTTATGCTCGTAATTATCGCTTACTTAGTCGGTATTCTTATTAGAAAACGAAATGATTCGCGGATTGCACAGCTTGAAGAACGCAAGCAAAAATTGTTTGACTTGCCAATTAACGAAGAAATTGAAGAAGTTAAAAAGCTTCACTTGATTGGACAAAGTCAAACAACCTTCCGTGAATGGAATCAGAAATGGATTGATATCTCGACAAATTCATTCGCAGATATTGAAAATCATATTTTCGAAGCTGAAAATATGAATGATACCTTCCATTTCTTCAAGGCTAGTGGTGAAATCAATAACATTGAGAGTCAGTTAGATCTTGTGGAAGAAGATATCAAGTCTATCCGCGAAGCGCTCTCAACCTTGAAAGAACAAGAAGAAAAGAACAGTGCTCGCGTTAAGCATGCATTAGACTTGTACGAAGAGTTGCAAAACTCAATCGAGGAAAACTCTGATAATTTCGGTTCTACCATGACCGAAATCAATAAGCAGCTTAAAAACATTGAAGCTGAGTTTGCAGAATTCGTGACTCTTAACTCATCAGGTGACCCTGTTGAAGCATCTACTATCTTGGATCGTGCAGAAGAGCACACTATTGCATTGGGTCAAATTTCAGAGAAGATTCCTGCTATTGTAGCTAAGTTGGAAGATGATTTCCCAGATCAGTTGGATGATTTGGAATCTGGCTATCGCAAGTTGATTGAGCAAAATTATCACTTCCCTGAGAAAAATATCGAACGTCGCTTCCAAGAAATTCGTGAAGCTATCCGTTCAAACTCAAGTGAGTTGGTTTCTCTTGATTTAGACCGTGCGGAAGAAGAAAACGCTGAGATTCAAGAAAAAATTGACAACTTGTATAGCATTTTTGAACGTGAAATTGCCTCATACAAGGTTGTTATGCGTCAAAAGAAAATTTTGCCAGATTATCTCAAGCATGCTAAAGAAAACAACAAGAAACTTCAAGAAGAGCTTGAGCGTCTCATGTTGACTTACATCTTCGATGAAACATATGCGGCAGATGTTCGTAGCTTTGCATCTGATATTTCAGGTGTGGAGACGGCTGTTCTTCCGACCCTTGAAAATTTTGAAACTCAGGTAAAACCATTCTCAGAACTTGAGAAAATCTTTGAAAAGAGTCTTAATACCTTGTCAGCTGTTGAAAATGGTCAGGTTGAGGTCTTTGAAAATCTTCAGGCTATTGAGATAAACGAAGCTAAAGCACGTGAAGAGCTTGATCTTTATGTTAATAAATTGCATGTTATCAAGCGTTACATGGAAAAACGTAACCTGCCAGGTATTCCTCAATCCTTCTTGAGTGTATTCTTCTCAACTAGTGCTCAAATTGAGGCCCTTATGGACGAACTCAGCCGTGGCCGTATTAATATTGATGCGGTAATGCGTTTGACAGAAACATCTAAAAACGCCATTGATCATTTGGAAGAGACTGCTTACTTGGTTGTTCAAAATGCAACCTTGACTGAGCAACTCTTGCAATACTCAAACCGCTACCGTTCGTTCGAACCTGCTGTTCAAAGTAGCTTTGAGCATGCACTTAAATTGTTTGAGGTTGATCATGATTATGATGCATCTTTGGAAGAAATCTCTTATGCCTTGGAAACAGTTGAACCAGGTGTGACAGATCGCTTTGTATCATCTTACGAGAAGACACGCGAACAAATTCGTATGTAAGAGAAAGATTCTGGACTGCGGTCCAGATTTTTTTGTAAGGTCCGTTTTTCATTTCATATTTGAATTAAATCTAGTGAAGGCTTATATAGACATCGAAGAATCGAGGTAATTATGTCAGAAGTTAAAGGTTTATTAGTTATGGACGTAGATTCTACGCTAGTCCAAGAAGAAGTTATTGATTTATTGGGAGAAGAAGCAGGCGTTGGTCAAGAAGTTGCTGAAATCACAGAGCGTGCCATGCGTGGAGAATTGGATTTTAGACAGGCCTTAAATGAGCGTGTAGCGACCCTCAAGGGATTGCCAGAGAGTATATTTGATAAGGTATATGCTCGTATTCATTTCAACAAGGGAGCCAAGAAACTGGTGGATGAACTCCACGCCCGTGGCTTTAAGGTAGGCTTGGTTTCTGGAGGTTTCCATGAGACTGTGGATAGACTAGCAGCTGAAGCAGGAATCGATTATGTCAAGGCTAATCACCTAGAGGTGGTTGATTGTGTCTTAACTGGTAAGGTTTATGGTGAGATTGTTACCAAAGATGTCAAGGTAGCCAAACTCAAAGATTGGGCGGTAGAAAATGGTCTCGAACTCTCACAAACCATTGCAATGGGTGATGGTGCCAATGATTTACCTATGATTAAGACAGCTGGCATTGGTATCGCCTTTTGTGCTAAACCAATTGTCCGTGAACAAGCTCCCTACCAAATCACAGAACCAGACTTGTATAAGGTAATCGAGATTTTGGATGAGGTTAAGAAATAGTAGATATATAAATAGTCCTTTGGATGATTCCAAAGGACTATTTGTATACCAAAAAAAAACACCGAATCGGTGTCACTTTCTCAAGTTGATTACGGACTAAGCCTTATTTTAACTTTGCTGCCTTGTTTCGAATGGTTTCACTCTCTCTTTGTAACAATTTTTGGTTGACTTATCCTCAAACACATCCTATCATAGAGGAGTCTAGTATTGAAATGGGGGAAGAGATATGTTATACGAATATCCAGCGATTTTTCACACAATTGAGGAAGGTTATCAAATTAGTTTTCCTGATTTTGGTCGTAGCATTAGGGCAGATTCTTTGCCTCTTGCCATGACGAAAGCATCTGTGTTTTTAGCACATATTATTAAGGGCTATGGAGATAAGACCTTACCTGAACCGACAGCGGTAAGTAGTATTCCTAATGAGGAAGAACTTGTCGTTTTAATTCAAACAGAGCTTGATTAAGACTAAAAAACTCTCGGAAGATTAATTCCCGAGAGTTTTAGGTTTTATTGGCTACATAGACGCCCAGGACGACTAAAATGCCTGCAAAAATTTGTAGCTGCGAGAAGGGTTCTCCTAAGACGACAACAGCAGCTAGAATTGAGATAATTGTCGAAATTCCAATAAAGGATGCTGTTCGGTTAACTCCGATATTTGCGATGGCAAAATTTGATAGCAGATAGCCCAGAACACTGCATCCCAAGCCTTGATAAAGGATAGTGATAGTGAATTTTGGATTGCTCACAGGGAGAAGCAAGAGCTCTTTCAAATCACCTGCTAGAAAGCCTTGGCTGAGTGCAAAGAGTCCAAATGTCAGGCAGCCACTAGCAAGCATAAAGTAGGTAATCTCAAGGCTACTGAATTGACTGGCTCTTTCGACATCAACGCAATACAGGGCGTAGGAGACAACTGCTAGACCTAGAATCAAGTAGCCCACAAGGGAGAAGTGGGTAGAGCCGCCAGCAGCAAATACAGCTATGATGATACCGATGAGGGTTGTGATGACACCGACCACTTGCCAACGGCTAGGCCATTCTTTTAAAATTAGGCTGGACATGATAAGGGCAACGACTGGAATACAGGCTAGGAAGGCTCCGCTTTCAGAAGCCGTCGTCATACGAATGCCAATTGTTTCGCAGATAAAATAGATAATCGGATTGAGAATGGCAATACGTGTCAGTGGTTTGAGATTTCTACCGTTAATTTTTAGCCGACGTCGGCTGAATAGGAAATAAAGGTTGATAAAAAGGAAGGCGGTGACAAAGCGCCAAGAGATTAAAGCCAGGTCACTGACCTGTGCTGTAATAGATTTGGTAAAGATAAAACTGAGCCCAAAGAGAATCTCACAGGTCGCTGCAGCCAAGCATCCTAAGATGATTTTATTCTTCATTATCTCACCTCCTGAATTTGCATTTCCACGCCTATTATAGCACTTTCAGGAAGCGTTTACATCAATCTGAACCTAAAAAATAGACTAGCAGATTAGCTAGCCTTTTTTATCTTATTTAGTTACCAATTGAGACAGTCCCGTCTGATCCAACTTTGACATTTGTACCGTCTTGGCTATTAACGTCGACTGAGCCATCTTGACCAACTGTTGCGCTGTTACCTTCGCTATCGTTGGCTTCGACAGTATTATTGCCATTTGTTTTTGCTGAGTTACCGTTTCCGTCGCTGACCTCAGTTGATCCGTCTTTGTTGACTTTGATTGAAGCACTTGAATCAGTTGAAGAAGATTCTTTGGTCACCTTACTTGATGATGGTGTTGAAGATGACGAGTCAGTTTTGTCTTTAGAGTTGCCACATGCTGCTAAGGTCAACAAGGCAAGAACTGAGACAGAGGCTAAAGTTAATTTAGAAAATGTTTTCATAATAGTCTCCCTTTTTTCTTAGTAAATTCATTTTAAATGAAAAAACATAATTTTAAAAGCGCTTCCAGTCGTTTTTACCCAACTGTAATCCCTAGGTAATATCAGTGTTTTACAAGGTTAATCTATTGGAAAATAAGAGCTACAAGCCTTTACGCTTTTTCTTCTTTTGATAGATTTTTCAAAGCGTTCAGCTCGGTCCTTAGGGCTCTCTTTGTTATAATAATAAAAAAAGATTGAGGTGACATGATGTATCAAACAACAATTAAAGGTGACAAACGTTTCCATTCGCTTTCAGAGGGTTACGGAGCACCTGTGGAACTTTTTGGCTACACGGAAGATGGGGAAACACCGATGAGCTTGGTGAATATTGCCTTGGCTTCCTGTGTGACCATGTGTCTACAGAGTTATTTTGCCAAGTATCAGGGAATCGAGGAGCTTGCTATTCAGGTTGATTCCAACTATGAAGAAGGACATTTCACCCTTGCCATTCATTTACCTGAGGATCTGATTTTGGAAAATGAGCAAGAACTCTTGGCTTTTGTGGATAATTTTTGCCGAGTGAAGAAGCTTTTTCGTGAAGATATTCAGGTTGATATTAGCTTAGCCAAATAAGCTTACTATCCTTTATGAACTTCGTGTTATACTAGTAGATAAAGACGTGTCATTTCACTAGGTGTGGAATGAGCAACAATAGGAGGGCTTGCTATGCAAGACAAACTACATGAAATCCGTGTGTTTGAGAATTTTCAAGAAGAACTATTTGAAACGGGACATGTCATCGTGACAACTAAGGTAGTCGAGAAGTCCCTGAATTATTTTGGTAATGCTCACGGGGGGTATTTGTTTACGCTTTGTGATCAGGTCGCAGGGCTCGTGGCCATTTCAACAGGCGACTATGCGGTGACGCTTCAGTCTAATATCAATTATCTCAAGGCAGGGCATTTGTCTGACCAACTCAAGATTGAGGGATTGTGTGTTCATAATGGTAAGACGACTAAGGTGGTGGAAGTTGTCATTACTAATCAGGAAGAGAAAATTCTTACAAGGGCTACATTTACTATGTATGTGACAGGCTCGGTCGAGGAATAGAAAAGGAGCGTTTATGTCAGATTTTCAAACCATGGATGACTTTGCGGTCTTTGTTAATGACTACCTGACACCAGACCAACTGAGCGTTCAAGCATATTCCTATGCATCTGACCAACAGGAGCTCTCTCTTCTGGTGACCATTGACGATTATGAGATGATGTGTCGTTGGCATGCTGTCTGGACTTTTTCAGGTTTACACCAGGCCTTCTTTCAGTCTGTAATGGACACTGACACCACCTTTTCAATTGATAGTGATAGCTTGGCTATGAAGGCTCGTTTAAGGGATCAAGAGCTCTTGTTTCAAGCAAAGGGGCTTGAGATGGTGGTTGTCGATTTGCCTGAACCTCTTTTTCGTTTAGCTGATGTGTCTTTTAACGAAGGAGGCAAGCAATTTACCTACCTTTGTGAAGATCAAAGCGTTGCAGCAGAAGATTGGGTCTTGGTTCCTATAGGCTCTGGTAATGCCGAAAAAGAAGCATTTGTAGAAAAGATTTCCTATGTCCTAGCGGACGAGGTTCCAGTTGAGCTGACAAAACTGAAAAAGGTGATTCAAAAGTTGGATTTAGTAACCGTTCGTTATGATGTGGGGGTTGTTCGGAAGGGATTTTTGAGTTTTTCAGGGATGGCTTTTGAAGGCGAGGAATTAGGTAAGCCAACAGACTTCCTTTGGGTACCTTTTTTAGCAGAACAAGATGATTTGGCTGTTCCTACCTATGGCATTCGGATCAATGATGGCAGTCGCAAGACTTATGTAACAGCCTTGGCTGGTGAGGATGATAGTATGGAAATGATTGCTCTAGCACCAGCTACTTATGCGGTATTTAAACTTAGAGGGCCTGCAACGGCAGCTGTTTGGGAGAGTTTTCACTATGCTAAGAACCATTTTGAAATGATTGACCAGCCCACTGTAGAGGTTTATCTCCCAGGAAATCGTCAGGCTGAAGATTATGAGATGGAAGTTTGGATTCCAATAAAGGAGGAAGTTTAGATGCGTCTGGATAAGTTTTTGGTAGACTGTGGTGTCGGGAGTCGTAGTCAGGTCAAGATCTTTCTAAAAAAGAAGCAAGTGACTGTAAATGGTCAAGTGGAGACGTCACCTAAGGCTAAGATTGATGAGAAGCAAGATCAGATTGCTTTTCAAGGTCAAGCATTAATACATGAGACCTTTGTTTACTATCTTTTAAATAAGCCTCAGGGTGTCATTTCAGCAACAGAGGAT
Organism: Streptococcus sp. 22.1; assembly: GCF_016648645.1. Lineage (NCBI taxonomy): Bacteria > Bacillati > Bacillota > Bacilli > Lactobacillales > Streptococcaceae > Streptococcus > Streptococcus sp. 22.1. Next base: position 56,503 of record NZ_JACLQK010000008.1, read on the forward strand.
GCCCGTCACAAGACAGTGCTCGATTTACTCGATGACACAGCAAGACATAAGCAAGTTTTTCCAGTTGGTCGCTTGGATATTGACACTCATGGTCTTCTTCTATTAACCAATAATGGCGACTTAGCTCACGCCATGCTATCTCCAAAGAAACATGTGGACAAGATTTATCAAGCCAAGGTGGATGGTATCATGGATCAGGAGGATATCCTAGCTTTTGAAAAAGGGATTGAACTCAAAGACCACACTTGCCAACCAGCTAAACTAGAGATTGTATCCGTAGATAGGGATGCTGGGACTAGCTTGGTTCAGATTACCATTGCTGAGGGGAAATTCCATCAGGTTAAGCGTATGGTAGCTGCTTGTGGTAAGGAAGTGACAGAGTTACAACGTATGAGTATGGGGCCTTTAAGTCTGCCAGATGATTTAGAACTTGGTGCTTGGCGACGTTTAACCGAGGAGGAGTTGGAAGCTTTAGCTGTTTTTGGAATTCCTTTGGCTTAAGCTAGTTAAGAGTTGCGAAATGGGCAGATTTTTGTTACTATTATTGTGAAATAATAGAAGAAAAAACGAGGTAAATTCAAGTGGCATTTGGAGATAACGGACCACGTAAGAAATCATTTTTTGAACGTCTAACAGTATTGGTCGTTTTGATTATGCTATTAGTAACAGTTGGGGCATTGATTTTCCAAGCAGTCGCAGCTGTCCTTTAAGACGCTATCAAGCGTTTTTTTGTGTCTGTCAGAAATTCTCTTATATGAGAATGCCTTTATATAGGACACATGAATCAGAAAGAGAGATATAGAGATGAGTATGTTTTTAGATACAGCCAAGATTAGTGTCAAAGCTGGTCGTGGTGGTGACGGGATGGTCGCTTTCCGTCGTGAGAAATATGTACCCAATGGCGGTCCTTGGGGCGGTGACGGTGGTAAGGGTGGCTCAGTCATTTTCAAGGTTGACGAAGGCTTGCGTACCCTTATGGATTTCCGTTATAACCGTAAATTCAAGGCTAAGAATGGCGAAAAAGGGATGACCAAGGGAATGCACGGTCGAGGTGCTGAAGACCTCATCGTTAGCATCCCGCCAGGTACGACAGTTCGTGATGCTGAGACCGGCAAAGTTATTACTGATTTGGTTGAAGATGGCCAAGAGTTTGTCATTGCTCACGGTGGACGTGGTGGTCGAGGAAATATCCGTTTTGCAACACCTCGTAACCCTGCTCCTGAAATCGCTGAAAATGGTGAACCAGGTGAAGAACGCGAACTTCAATTGGAATTGAAGATTTTGGCTGATGTTGGTTTGGTTGGTTTCCCATCTGTTGGTAAATCAACGATTCTCAGTGTGGTAACAGCAGCAAAACCAAAGATTGGTGCCTATCATTTTACGACAATTGTTCCTAACTTGGGAATGGTTCGTACTAAGTCAGGTGAGAGCTTTGCTATGGCTGACCTTCCAGGATTGATTGAGGGGGCTAGTCAGGGTGTTGGATTGGGAACGCAGTTCCTTCGCCACATTGAGCGTACACGTGTTATCCTTCATGTGATTGATATGTCAGCGAGTGAAGGGCGTGATCCTTACGAGGATTATCTTCAGATCAATAAAGAGTTGGAAACTTATAATCTTCGCTTGATGGAACGCCCACAAATTATTGTGGCTAATAAGATGGACATGCCTGAGGCTGAGGAAAACTTGAAAGAGTTTAAGGAAAAATTGGCTGCTAACTACGATGAATTCGATGAGTTGCCACAAATTTTCCCAATTTCAAGTTTGGCTCACCAAGGTTTGGAAAATCTCTTAGAAGCTACTGCAAAATTGCTTGATGAGACAGACGAATTCTTGCTTTATAGCGAAGATGATATGGAACAAGAAGAAGTTTACTACGGCTTTAACGAGGATGAACGTCCATTTGAAATTAGCCGTGACGACGATGCCTCATGGGTACTTTCTGGTGAGAAACTTGAAAAACTCTTTGTTATGACCAACATGGAACGTGACGAATCAATCATGAAATTTGCACGTCAATTGCGTGGTATGGGAGTTGATGAAGCGCTTCGTGAACGTGGTGCTAAGGATGGCGATATCGTTCGTATTGGTAACTTCGAATTTGAGTTTGTGGATTGACGTTGAAAGACTCTCTAAGTGCCAAGCACTTGATAGTCTACGGCAGCCGCTATGGCGTTCTGCCTATCAACCTCACTAACTGCGCAAAGTCGGTATAATCGACCGACTTTCCTTCGTGTCGTGACCATGAAAGACTCTCTAAGTGCTGAAGCACTTGATAGTCTACGGCAGCCACTATGGCGTTCTGCCTATCAACCTCACTAACTGCGCAAAGTCGGTATAATCGACCGACTTTCCTTCGTGTCGTGACC